>JAHWKK010000038.1 GCA_019347945.1 Acidobacteriota bacterium
CGACTCGCGGTCGTCATCGTCGTGGAAGATCATCTCGCGATTGTTGCCGCGCGATGTCACGTGCCACAGAGCGCCACGATGTTCGAGTCTGAGCGGTCGAGCCATGGAGAAACCATCCCTCGGTGAAGGGAAAAAGTCCAACCGTTGCCGGGAGTGGTTGCTTTTCTCCCTCGGAATGGAAACTTTCGTGACACTTCTCCACCAGGAGTAGAATGCGACTGAGCCCGAAAATGCATCTCGAACCGACAATCGAAGGTGTGGCCCTCATTCCCCATTCCGGGCCTCGGGGAGATCCCGATGAAAGTGGCGAACGATCGAGTCGGAGAGCCACCGCGGCGCCCGCTCGAGCCCCGCACTCGCACGGTAACTCGACCAGCGGTAGTCCTCGGGGCGCTCGACCATCCCGGCCCGCAAGGTTTTCTCGTCGACCAGATGCGCCTTGAACCGTCCCTGGAAGAGATGCCCGCAGCGGTCGTACTTCCGATTGGAGTCCTGTGCATACAGCTGGTTGAGCCGCTGCATTCCGCGTGAGAGCGTCGGTTCGGGAGTCGTGAGAAGGATGTGGTAGTGGTTGCCCATCAGGACCCAGGCGTGGATGTGCCAGTTGAAGAGGGCGACGACTCCGGCGAGGATGCCGAGGAACGACTCGCGGTCGTCATCGTCGTGGAAGATCATCTCGCGATTGTTGCCGCGCGATGTCACGTGCCACAGAGCGCCACGATGTTCGAGTCTGAGCGGTCGAGCCATGGAGAAACCATCCCTCGGTGAAGGGAAAAAGTCCAACCGTTACCCGAAGTGATCGCTCTTCTCCCTCGGAATGGAAACTTTCGTGACACTTCTCCACCAGGAGTAGAATGCTTTTGAGCCCGAAAATGCGTGTCGAAAATGCGTGTCGAACCGAAAAACGAAGGTGTGGCCCTCATTCCCCGAAAAACGAAGGTGTGACCCTCATTCCCCCTTCACTGACCCTCATTCCCCCTTCACGGTTCTTCCCCGGATACCGACGTCCGGTCGTGATCGTCCAATCCAACGAATTCAACGAAAGTCGGATACAGACCTTGATCGTAGCCGCCATCACCTCCAATCTGAGCCTCGGCGAAGCGCCAGGCAACGTCGTGATTCCACGACGGCGTGCCGGCCTGCCCCGAAAATCCGTCGTGAATATCTCTCAGCTCCTCACGGTGTCGAAGTCACTTCTCACGGAGCGGATCGGTCGATTCGACGAGTCGTTGTCTCATCGGCTCGATCAAGGTCTTCGTCTGGTGCTCGCGTTGTGACGTCAGCGGCGCCTGCGGCTATGACGATAAGGTCGGGGTCGCACCCGGAATGCGGGATGATTGGGGCGAGGACGGACTTCTGTACACGAGCAGCGATGTTTGCGAGCGATCGATGTCGTTCCTGTGGCGCCTTTTCCTTACCTAAGGAAATGCGGGCCTGCCGGCCCGGCGGCGGTGCCGCCGGGCCGGTGCCGCCTGCTGCGACTACTCGCTGTCGACTTCGACGAAGTTCGATTCCGTGGTTCCGGTGACTGCCTGGTACTCCGCACTTCCGAGCGGGAGAGTCAGAGTCAGCAGCGCCTCACCGGACGAATCGGTCACCGCTTCGAAGCTGCTCGTTCCGCCATCGGCGGTGCGCTGGACCACGGTGACGGTTGCTCCGTCCATCAGTTTCCGCGCCCCATCGTAAACCCGCGCGGTGAATACCTGGAGCGTCCCGGCGACGCCTTCGTCGAGAAGGACGGGGTCGAGCACGACCGTCGAGGAGCTACCGGAGCTGTCGCTCGTGCCGGTCGTCTCGACGTCGATGTTGCCGCCGTCAATCGCCGCGTCGACGGCTGATTGGGCCGTGTCGTAAGCGCAGCCGCTCGTGCACTCCAGGTAGAACCGGTCGCCTCCGGCTCCCGGCTCTCCTGCATCAGCGACGCAGGCTCGGAAGCTCGCCGGCTGGGCATCGAAGCTCCCCTCGCCAACGATTTCCACCGAGTTCGAGCCAGCGGGCACCGTACCGCAGTCGCTGTCGAGCGGGGAGACGGAAAGGATCTGCGACATGCTGATCCGCAGCTCGCGACCGTGGTCGTTCAGGCTAAGGGAGCCGGCTCCGCCGGAGCTCGTCGCTTCGACGTCGAAGCCGAAGTTCAGTCGCCCGTCAATTCCGTGGAGCCACCCGCCGCCGTTCGCCTTCGCCCCGGCGGCTACGCTGCACTCGACGTTCGCGGGTGAGTTCCCGTCACCGTTTCCGGTCGAAGGATCGTATTCATTGATTCCATCGCTCAGTGCATCGACACCCTCTTTGACCTGCACGATTCCGAAGCCATAGAAGGCATCGCGGCCGGCCAGCAGATCGGCCTGCGACTCGCGAGTCGTGGCGGACAGATGCGCCCGTACCTGATCGTGACTCAGCGATGGGCAGGCGCTCCAGATGACCGCTGCCGCTGCTGATGCGTGTGGGGTGGCCATCGACGTGCCGGAGAGGGAAGCGTAGGCATTCGTGACGATCTGTTTCACGTTGACGGTCCCCTCGCCACCCACGAACGCGAGGGCGTCATGCCCATCGGCCTGCGAAAGACTGACCGCCGGGATTGCCGAGCAGCAGGGATCACCGTAGGTACCGTTGAAGTTGCCTTCGGTGTTGTTGTAGATCACCGCGGCGGCGCCTCCTCCGGCGGCGACGTTGTCGATTTTCGAGCGGAACGTGGCACCACCCCGCTCGCAGAGGACCACCTGACCTGCCCACTGATCAGCGGAGCCGGGGGTGGTGTTGCAGTCGCCGCCATCCGCGAGAGCTCCTGTGATCGAGGTGTTGTCAGGGTCGGCATTCGCGATCGGGTTTGCTTCGTAGCGCGGACCACCCGAGACGACCAGGCTGCTGCTGTGGGGATAGGTGCTTCGTACGGCGACGCCCGGCGCGGCGACTTCGACGTCCGTGTTGTACGTCGAGAAACTCGCCACCTCCTCGCTCGCATCGATCGCGGCGACCGAGGCCACCGACTCGTATCCCGCCGGATAGTTGAACACCAGCACACCGTCGTTTCCTGCCGCGGCAACGATCAGGACGCCCCGATCGTAGATCGCCTGATAGCCGTCACTAAGGAGACCGATCTTCCCTCCGAGGCTCATGCTGATGATGTCGGCTCCCTGATCGGCGCACCACCGCGCCGCGTCGAGAATCGTCGAGCTGTATTGTCCCTCACCAGCATCGTTGAAAACGTCCGCGATCAGCAGTTCGACCGTGCCGGGAGAGACGCCGACGACGCCGAGATCGTTGTGCATGGCCGCCACAGTTCCGGCGACGTGCGTGCCGTGTCCCTGCCGATCGTCGGCCCAGTCTTCGTCGACCCAGCTCCGCCCGGCAAGGATCTGCAGGTCGCGAAGGTCCTCATGCGCCGCAGCGATTCCGGTATCGGTGATGCAGACACGGACTCCTGCGCCGGTCGCGGCACCTTCGTCCAGCACTCCGTCCCGGTCCGCGTCCCATTCGTCCCGGGCATGCACGAGGTCGATTCCGTAGGGAACCGTCTGTCCGAAGAGGTGATGGATCGGATCCTCAGCGACGTCCAGCACCACACTCAGGCCGAGCAGCGTCTCGACCGTACTTGCCGGTAACGTGGCGGCAAGCACCCCGAGGTCATCGAACTCGTGGTGAATGATCGCGTCCGCTCCGAGCTCGGACAGGACCTGGTCTTTCGCTCCCTTCTCATAGCGGACGAGATAACGATCTCCGGCCTGCGCCTCGGCGGCAAAGGCCAGCGTGAGAAACACCGAGCAGCAGAGCGCTGCCATGGTGCGCGTCAGCGGGTTGAGATGAATCATTCGTGGCTCCTCCTATACGGCTTCTGAATCGGATTCTGAACTGGGCAGTTTGCAGACCTTCGATAGCTCCTCGCCAAGCAAAAAATACGCCGATACGGGAAAGTCCTCAGTAGCCCTCTGCCGAGTAAAGTTAACGTCGGAGCTGGAAAGTTAACTTTACTCCGCAAAGCGGATTCGACGGTTCCTGCCTCTTCAGCCTCACCCTCGGTTTCCCCTTTCGGCTCGGCAGGAGCCTCGGTACGTCAAGAAAGCCTCGGAAAGGAAGAAGTCTCGATGAAGGTCATTCCGAAGACGCGCGAAGCGGGGAGGAGGAATCTGGTGGTGGGTGCTGTTGACGTTCCCCACCCATCCCGCGGTGCGGGATCAGGTGATGAAGCCGCTCCATCGGAATGACACTTCGGTTTTCTCTAAGACACTTTGGCATTTGTATAACCGCTCAATCCACCGGCGGTTGCGCTCTCCGGCGCTACCGCCGGCTGTCCGCTGCGCCTCCGCCGGAGCATGCTCTGCCCTCCCAGCGTGGGAGGGCAGAGCGAATCGTCGTCAGTTACAGGATGCACTCGGTACCGAGGTCACCACGTCTTTGACATCCACATTGTCGACCCATGCTCCACCAACGATGGTCGCTTCGACGAGAGGATCAGCACTCCAGCGGAACCGGATCTGCCCGGTGTATCCCGCCAGCAGCGAGAGATCGGCCGTATAACGCGCCATGAGCGGACTGTACCCGGAGAACATCGGCGAGTCTTTCGGAATGCAGCCGGAGCCGTACGACAGTGCAGGGTAGCCCGGCTCGACTTTGATCCAGGTGTTGCCGCCATCGACGCTCGCCTGCACGTCGATGCCGTCCCAGGCGGCGTCGGTGTTTTCACTGACGTACGCGAGATCGAAGACGATCGCCGACGTGTCGGAGAACTCGAACGAAGGAGATGTGAGCGTGAGGCAGGTGCTCGGCGCGTACTGCGAGTACCACACGGTCGTCGCGTTGCCCGTCTGGACTCCATTCGTCAGAATCCATCCAGTTTCGGCCTCCGACGGTGTCCACCCCTGAGCTCCCGACTCGTAGTCGTAGGAGAAGGTGGTCAGCACCTCGTCGCGGTTGACGGCCACGGTCTCGCTGAGGGTGTTCGGCGACGACTGCCCCTTGGCGGTGGCCGAGGCGGTGAAGGTCGCCGTGTCGTTGAACGGCGCATCACTGGAGACCGCGAGCGTGTACGTCGCGGTCTTCGTCTCCGCCGCAGAGCCGAGGATCGTTCCGAGATCGACGGTGCTGGAGGTCAGGAACGTGAAGTAGGAGCGATCGACCGAGAGGGTCACCTCGACGCCATGCGCGTCTTTGGTGCCGTTGTTGTTCACGTCGACGTGGATCTCGACCGTCTCTCCCGGATCCGCCACCAGGTCGCCATCGCCGCAGGAGCTGTCGACGCTGTCGGATGCGAGCCGCACCGCTGTGGGCTGCGCATTCACGTCGCGGAAGACGACGCAGCCGGTGCTGTCGTCGCCGATCGGCATGCTGAAGGTATCGAGGAAGCATCCCTGATCGGAGGTGATCTCCAGGATGAAGTTTGCCGTTGCGCCGCAGAGCAGCGCATCCTGGTCGACTGTCACACGGAACGACTTGTCGGGCCCGGCTGATCCCCCGGCCTCGATCGAACCGTAACTGCGGGTGGCGGGATTCGCAACCGTGACGCCTGAAGTGACCGAGCTGAGGGTGGCCTGCGCGTTCGTCAGCCCCGTCAATCCCTCATTGGCGATGATGATGAAAAGCTGCGCCTTCTCGCCGGGATCGAGCTCTCCGTCACCATTCCCTCCGGGGGAATCGGTGACGCTGACCGAGCGGTAGCGTGCGTCGGGCTGCTCGACGGTGATCGTCGCCAGCCCCGCGGGTGACGAGCTGTAGCATGCGCCATCTCCGGTCGCCACGACCCGGTAGGTATAGGTCACGCCGTTATCGACACCGGCATCGACGACCGAACCGGCGCTCGCGGAGCGGCCGACCTCCAGGAAGACGTCGTGCCGGCGCTCGGTGCGTACGACGCTGTAGTGGGCGGCTCCGTCGACGGCGCTCCACGAGATCGTTACAGCCGGCGTTCCGGTGTCCGGGTCGACGCCTTGCGAGAGGCTCACGGCGGGAGTTGCAATCGCCGCGCAGTTCTTCGCGTCACCGTACGCGGGAACGCCGCCCGGAGCTCCCCACTCTTCCATGCCGTGGTGGACGAATGCGTCGTTGAGGTAGGCGCCGTGTGGTGTTCCGTTGGAGAGACCGTCACCCTCGTCGTCGACTACGAAATACGCGTCGTAGGTCGAGGCGCCGATCGCCTGATGTCGTGAGGGAGCATACGAACCGACGAGCGGTCGCGATTCGTAGAAGAGCCGCTCGTGGAGCGTCCACGCCTCATCCCGATCGACGGCACCGTTGGGAGAACCGTCCGGACCGGCCGGGAGCGGATCACCCTCGTAAGTGACGTACTGCTTGTTCGAGTCGAGCTCGACCGTTCCGTAGCTGGTGCCGCTCATCAGACTCTCGACCAGATGCCACGCTGCCTGCCCCCAGATCTGCCCTTCACAGTGCCCCTGGCGGAGCAGCGGGCCGATGTAATACGGATGCGGCGGACATTTGGTGCTTACGTTCGAGATCGAGAGCGTGCCGCGACTGGAGCGGAGCTCATCGACGTTGCGCACGCCGTCGCACTGGCGGATTGAAACCGTGTCGGGGTCGGTGACGTAGGGGCCGTGGAAACGGTTGTAGAACGACTGTCCGACACACGAGTCGTGATCGACGAACAGCGCGATGTGATCGCCCACCGCTTCGCCCGTGGCGAAGTCGCCGAGGCCGAGGACGTAGCCTGGATGCTGTCCGTCATTGTAGTCGATGCCGTGACCCCACTCGTGCTGCATCACGTCGCGGATCTCTCCCGTGTTGTTGCAGTCGATGTTCCCGCTGGAGCGGACGATCGTCCCTTTCTTGAAGAAGTTCACACTGACGCCGTTCCAGAAGGCGTTGCAGATGTCGTTGATGTTCACGTTGACCGGCACCGTGGAGTACAGCCACGGCAGGTCGAGCCACTTGAGCGCCATCGCGCGTGCGACGTTGGTGTGAAAGAAGGCGGTGCGATCTGCCGGGGTCGAGGTGCCGTTCCCGTACGAGATCGTCGTCGACTCGGAGTCGCCGGAGCCGAGTGTGACGTGGTCGTATCCGCCGGTGCCGAAATCGAGGCGCCGCGACGATGAGGAGACGAATGGCTGCCATCCCGGAACGGGATCGCTGTCGGACTTGACGCAATCGACGCAGTTGGCGTCGAAGAAGGTGCCGTTCAACTCGGAGGAGACAGTTCCGCCACCGAATGTGAAGAGGCCGTTCCAGCTCGAACTGAGGGGTGTGGCGCCGGAATCGACGCGTACCAGTGGGAACGAGCGGACTACTTCCGCGTCGGTCGCTTCGGCCGGTCGGATCCCGCCCGTGACGCGACCGGTGGGAGTGGTGGGGCAGGCTGCGTATCGGTTGGAGTCACCGAATCCGATGACCACGCCGTCGATCGCGTCGACGTAGGCCACCCAGGTGGCGGTTCCGCCATCGACGCGGAATCGCAGCTCATAGACGAGCTGGTAACTCAGCAGCCCTCCGTCCGTGGTATTCCGCGGCAGAAGCTCGAGACGCGGCTCCTGCACGACCTCGACGTCCTCGGCCTGCACTTCGATATAGGCGAGCACGTTCAGGAGCGCCTGTTCCGCCGTGATCGACGGGCTCGTCACGGCCGGAACGTCCGCGATGTTGGCTGAGTGCCAGTAGATCATGTTGCCGTTGTTCACGGCGAATATCAGTCGTCCATATTCGACCGGGACGCCGTCGATCGCGTATTCGAAGATCGCGTAGCGCATGCGAGCATCGCGTCCCGGATCGGCGCCCTCGTCCACGAAGCGCAGCCGCTCATTGCCGGCCGCGAGGACCGACTGGTTGTTCGCGATGAATTCGCGGGCGACCCGCTCGAGATCGCCTTCACTCACGGACCCCGTCAGCGAGTTCGCCCGTCCAGGTAACCACGACAGAGCACCGCCGGAGACGCGGCGCGGGTGTCCCGTCAGCGTGTCGTGCTGCGCGACCCAGTTTCCGCCGTGCGCGTCATTCCAAGCTTTCCACGAGGGATCCTCCAGATACAGATCCACCAGCGCCTGGTCGTAATTCGGAGTGAGCGCCGGAAGAACGAGGGTCTTCGAGTCCAGCGCAAGTTCCTTCTCGCGGACATCGACGGCCATCGTGGCAAAGGTGAAAAACAGCGGTAAGGCACCGAGGCAGATTGTTCGTAGCATTTGAGAGTTCTCCCGATTATGAATGACTCGGCCTTATGCCAAACATGAGGCCTCTGCTCCCCGGACCTGCCGGCCAAGGGGTAAGGTAAAAGAGATGTTACTGTCAGAGCCATAAATTCGTCCAGCCATCCGATGCCCCGACCCGGTCGAAATCGCCTCTTCTCGTTCTATACTCAGCGGTCTGACCGTCCGGGCTGTGGCCGGCAGGCGTCTCTCGAAACATCAACCGCGAGGAGGCACCATGGAGCTGCAGCTTGTCGATTCCACGCTTTGGAGCAGGAGGGCTCGGTCTTTGGTCCAGGGCCTCGGCGCCTGCGTCATTCTCTGCGCGACCGCGTGCGCAGAGGAGCCGCGCACTCTGCACGACCGTCGGACTCTGGAGGGGCACTCCCCGCCGACGCTCTCGCGATTGCGCTACAATTTCGCGTGCGGCTGCGCGACTGAAGCGCTGGTCCGTCAGGCGGCTCACATCCGCCAGTCGCTTTCGAATCGAACGTCAGGCAACATCAACAGGGAGGTCATACATGAAGTTCACGAAGCTGCTGGTTCTGCTGGCTCTAGTGGGTTCCCTGATCGGGTGCGGCAAGCCCGTTCCTCCAGAGAAATCTGCCTACGTTGGCGAATGGCAGGAGAAGACCATGTACCTCCTGATCACCGAGGACGGGTCAGTTCGATACAAGCGACTCAAGGGTGGGGCATCCACCTCACTTGAAGGCCCGCTCAAAGGCTTCACCGGAGACAACTTCGAAGTAGGTATCGGGCCGATGGCAACAACCTTTGTCGTCAGCAAGCCGCCCTACAAAGACGGCGACATCTGGAAAATGGTCGTCGATGATGTAGAGCTGATCAAAACGGCCCATTGAGGGCGTCTGGAGTCGGCTCAGGCGCATGAAACAGCCGCCTGAGCTGATCCGTAGATGATCCGTAGATCGGGCCTTTGAGATGACTCCAGGTCGATTCGTCGATCCGATCTTGCGGTGCACGAGCTCCCGATACGCATTCCTAGCCTCGGGGCGAAAAAGAAAGTGTGGCTCCCATTACCCCGTGGGTGCTCATGAGAACCCAGGCGTGGATGCGCCAGTTGAAGAGCGCGACGACTCCGGCGAGGATGCCAAGGAACGACTCGCGGTCGTCATCATCATGGAAGATCATCTCGCGGTTGTTGCCGCGTGATGTCACATGCCACAGAGCGCCCCGATGTTCGAGTCTGAGCGGTCGAGCCATGGAGAAACCATCCCTCGGTGAAAGGAAAAAGTCCAACCGTTGATGGGACTGGTTGCCTTTCTCCCTCGGAATGGAAACTTTCGTGACACTTCTCCACGAGGAGTAGAATCCGTTTTGAGCCGGAAAATGCGTCTCGAACCGAAAAACGAAGGTGTGGCCCCATTTCACCCGACGGAAAAACGAAGGTGTGACCCTCGCACCCCTCGCACCCTCGCACCCCTCGCACCGAAGGTGTGACCCTCGCACCAGGATGCTCGCGGGAGCCTTCAAGCGCTACCATACTTGGCGTCGATACTTCGAATCTCCTCGATGATCGGACGAAGACTCTCTCACTACACGATTGAGGCTCGCCTTGGAAAAGGCGGGATGGGTGAGGTTTATCAGGCACGCGACAGCCGTCTCGAGCGCGACGTCGCGATCAAGATCCTTCCTGAGACGACCGCGGACGACGAAAGCGTGCGGCGTTTCCTCAAGGAGGCGCGCGCCGCGTCGTCTCTGAATCATCCAAACATCGTCACCGTCCATGCGATCGAGCAGGAGGGCTCTCTCCATTACATCGTGATGGAGGAGATCGACGGCGCTTCCCTCTCTTCGGTCGTCCGGGATCCGTTGAACCTCGAGCGTTTTCTCGACATCGCGCTGCAGATCACGAGCGCGATGGGAGCCGCCCATGCAGCGGGGATCATTCATCGCGATCTAAAGCCGGCAAATGTGATGCTCACGACCTCCGGCGTGGTCAAAGTGGTCGATTTCGGACTCGCGCGTCTGATGCGGCCTGAGGCTTCCACGAGCTCGGAGGATGCGACAGTCGAATGGAGCGGTCCACTCACCAGGGCGGGCGCAATGATGGGGACCATCGGCTACATGGCGCCGGAACAGGTTGAGGGCGAGAGGGCAACCGCGCGCTCCGACGTCTTTGCGCTCGGCGTCGTCTTCTATGAGATTCTGACCGGCAAGGCAGCTTTCAGAACGAGTACCCCGGCCTCGACTTTCGCAGCGATTCTCCGTGATTCGCCACCGCCGCTGTCGTCAGTCAGAGACGATCTTCCTGCCGTGCTGGAGCAGATCGTCGATCGTTGTCTCGCCAAGGACCCGGCGGATCGTTTCGCGGATGGTGGCGAGATTCACGCGGCGCTGCTCGAACTGCGACGCAGTCTGTTCGAGAGGCCGGCAGCGATCAGCCGGCGCGGCCCCCCGCTGCTGATCGGAACAGTCGTCGCGGCCGTGCTGATCGTTGGGATTCTCACCGCCCTCTGGTGGCGGCATGACTCGAAGATTCGCTGGGCCAGAAATGTGGCGCCGGCGGAGATCGAGCGGCTGATGGACAGTGACGATCCCGTCGCCGCCTTCATGCTCGCGAAGCGCGCGAGGGCCATCGCACCCGACGACTCACAAGTTCAACAGGCGTGGACGAATCTGACGAAACCGGTGACGATCGAGAGCGAGCCGCCGGGGGCAGAGGTGGAGATCCGTTCCTACCGCGGTGATGCCGACTCACCGTGGGTTTCCATCGGACGGACCCCTCTTCGTTCTGTCGACCTCCCGTTTCCCCTGGTTCGCTATCGCATTTCGCTCGATGGCTACATCACCAGCGAGACCGCTCCCGGCTTTGAAGGTGAGGCGCGGTTCTTCCGTCTTTACCGTCCGGACGAGAGTCATGCGCGAATGGTTCCCGTTGGGGGCGGCCCATCCACTATCGCCGGGAGGACGGTCACCCTGCCTGACTTCTGGATCGATCAGTACGAAGTCACCAACGCCGAGTTCAAGAAGTTTGTCGACGGAGGGGGATACGGGCGGCGGGAGCTCTGGAAAGATCCCTTCACTCGAGGGGAAGAGACACTCTCGTGGGACGAGACGGTGAGCGGCTTCGTCGATCGGACGGGACAACCGGGGCCAGCCGGATGGGAGCTGGGCAGTTTTGCGAAGGGACAGGAGAACCATCCCGTCGAGGGAATCAGCTGGTACGAAGCGGTCGCGTATGCAGACTTCGTAGGCAAGACTCTTCCCACCGTCTTCCACTGGAAGCGAGCCGCGGTGAATGACGGGATTTTTTTCGACGTGCTGGCGCTGAGTAACTTCGAAGGGGAGGGTGTCGTGCCGGTGGGATCCCTCGGAGGGCTGGGGCACTGGGGCACGTACGACATGGCTGGGAACGTGAGGGAATGGTGCATCAATGCCGTCGACCAGAGACGCTATGCGCTCGGCGGCTCGTGGCTCGATCCCGGTTACTCTTATGTCGAGCTCGATGCGCAGGATCCTCTGTCACGCAGGGCAGGCTATGGCATGCGACTGATGTCGATCGCAGCGCCCGTTCCCGAGGCCTTGAAGGAGGATGTCCGGCCGGACACCTTCGAGATTCCTCCGCCGGTGGATGACGCCACCTTCCGGCTGATTGCGGGTGCGTTCGCGTATGACCGGTTGCCGCTCACCGAGCGGACCGAGGAAATCGACGATACGCATGACGGCTGGCGAAAGGAGCGGGTTTCGTTCGACGCCGCGTACGGCGGCGAGCGAATCACAACTTACGTCTTCATCCCGAAGAACGCGCAGCCTCCCTACCAGACGATCCTGTACTTTCCGGGCAGCGACGCTACCGTCATGAAGTCGAGCCGGCACCTCTGGCTGCGGATGGTCGAGTTCTACATCCGCAGCGGAAGAGTGCTGGTGTTTCCCGTCTACAAAGGGACCTACGAGCGCCAGGTCGCGCCACCGCAGGGACAGAATGCCGCGCGCGAGCTGCGGATCCAGCAAGTGAAAGACATCAGCAGAACTCTCGATTATCTGCAGAGCAGAAGCGACATCGACCCGCAGAGGATCGGTTATTATGGGCTGAGTCTTGGTGCGAGTGTGGGAGCGCTGGCGACGACGCTCGATCCGCGGTTCCGATCGTCGGTTCTCTTCGGAACTGGTTTCTATCCAGCCTACTTCACACCGGAGCGGCCGCCCGAGACCCAGCCTCACAATTTCCTGCCGAGGCTGCAGGTGCCGACGCTGCTCATCGGCGGCCGCTACGACTTTACGCTTCCGGTGGAGTCGGCGCAGAAGCCGTTCTTCGACATGATCGGGACATCGAAAAAGAAGCATGTGGTATTCGACGGAGGGCACGTTCCGACCGAGTTCAACGACGTCATCAGGGAAATCCTCGCCTGGACCGATCAGTGGATGGGACCCGTGCAAAGGACGGCGCCGCGCTGAAGCGGAGTTGACCCCGACCTTTATGGACAGGGGTCACCGACGGAAATGAGGAGTCAACCGTCCCTGAAAGAGATGCCCGCATCGGTCGTACTTCCGGTTGGAATCCTGCGCGTAGCGCTGGTTGAGCCGCTGCATCCCGCGGGAGAGCGTCGGCTCGGGCGTGGAGAGAAGGATGTGGTAGTGGTTGCCCATCAGGACCCAGGCATGGACGTCCCAGTTGAAGAGCGCGACGACACCGGCGAGGATGCCGAGGAACGACTCGTGGTCGTCACCATCATGGAAGATCATTTCGTGGTTGTTGCCGTGCGATGTCACGTGCCAGAGAGCACCGCGATGTTCGAGTCTGAGCGGCCGAGCCATGGAGAAACCATCCCTCGGTGAAAGGAAAAAGTCCAACCGTTACCCGAAGTGATCGCTTTTCTCCCTCGGAATGGAAACTTTCGTGACACTTCTCCACGAGGAGTAGAATGCTCTCGAGCTCGAAAATGTGCGAGGAACCGAATAACGAAGGTGTGGCCCCTATTTCGTTTCCATCGCGTTCTGCTACTCTATTTTCAACGTTGCTGGGTCGGACGCAGCCGCTCAGCGCTGACCGTTAGCCGCCAGGTGAAAAGCCGAGAGCTGAAATGACAAAGCAACCCATCAACTTCCGTGAGAAGCTCGCGAAATTCTCCGAACACTGGTCGCCGCGCGTCGTCGCCGAAATGAACGAGTACCAGTTCAAGCTCGTGAAGTTCCAGGGCGAGTTCGTATGGCACGACCATAAAGACACTGACGAGGTGTTTATTGTGCTAGAGGGTGAAATGGAAATCGGACTCCGTGATGGTGCGGTCACCATCCGCGCTGGCGAAATGTTTGTCGTTTCCAAAGGCGTGGAGCACATTACGCGAGCAACCCGAGAGTGCCACGCTCTGGTTATCGAACCTCGGGGTGTTGTAAATACAGGCGACACCGGCGGTGCGCTGACTGCACCGAATGACGCCTGGGTATAGCTATATGACGGCTAACAATCGCTTCGAGACGGACTCGCTACGTCGGCGCTCAAGCTTTTCGTTATGCGCCTAGGACTTACCCTGATGATTACTGGAATTCATCACGTACAACTCGCGATGCCAAGAGGTCTTGAAGCGCAGGCACGTGCGTTCTACAGCGAAGTGCTCGGAATGACCGAGCGTGCCAAACCGGCAAATCTCGCCGGGCGAGGAGGTGCTTGGTTTACCGCTGGGCACGCAGAAATACACCTCGGCGTAGAGGACGACTTCCGCCCGGCCAAGAAAGCTCATCCTGCATTCTTAGTCTCCGACGTCGCTACGCTCTCCGAGAAGTGCGCAGCAGCTGGGTACGAGGTCAAGAGCGACGAGCCTCTGCCGGGCTTCCAGAGGGTGTACGTCACGGATCCGTTCGGCAACCGACTCGAGCTCCTGCAGCCAGCGACCGGCGGCTAACAAGCGGTTGCACCGGACGCGGGGTCGGCCGTGCTACCTTTACTTTCACGCTCTGCGCGTCGCCCGCGCCGGTGAACCGCAGATCCGTTATGCCGCCTGGAACAGCCAGAAACGGAGGAAGACCATGAAGCGAGGTTTTCGGCTCAATCGCACCTTGGTGGGGGCGGCGCTGCTTCTGGCCACGGCTTCGCTCGCACATGCGCAGGAAGCGCGGATGGCTGTGACTACGCCCGCCGACACCGTTCGTGTCGCCGCGCCTACAGGTGAGCGGGTGACCGACCGGGAGAACGTCCAGGCTGCCTTCGACGCGGTGCAGCCCGGCGGCACGGTCGTGTTCGCGGCCGGGGCCTACGTCGTAGGCGGCGAGGGCCTGGTGCTTCGCACGCCGGGCGTCGCACTTAGGGGCGACCCCGACGGCACGACGCTGCTGGGGTGCTCGCGGAAGCAGCGCAGGTCCCTCCCTGCTGGCGCATTCTCCGAATTCTCCGAGGCATGCGGCGACGGCTTCGTCCTCGCGGCGGAGGCGCAACGGGTCTCGGATCTCCACTTCGAGTCATTCAGCCTCGCGCTCAGTATCCGAGAGGCGACGGAGAGCGAGACGCAGGGACGCTCCGCCTCCTTCACCGGTGGGCACGTGGTCGAGGACAACTCGTTTCATGACGGGTTCAGCTTTCAAATCGTTCTGGATGCGGACTCGACCGTGCGGGTCCGGCGAAATGTGTTCCGCAACGTGTGGCATGCGGTTGCGATTGGCGGCCGCAATATCCACGTGACGGAGAACGACATCTCGGTTCCCGAGCCGGAGAGGGTGCCGTTCGGGTATGCGGGTGTCGCGATCGGAATCCGCCCGCTCGGTGAGGATGGCGCGTGTTCCTCCATGATCGTGGAGGACAACCGGATCGACGGTCACACGGAGGCCGTGGCGATTGCGGTCTTCCCCCAGGACCCGGGCAGTGTGTGTTCCGACATCAAGGTACGTGACAACGAGATCTTCATGCGCCCGGTCCGAATGCCGGACGGGGGCGACCAGGCCGGTCGGCTCGCCATTGCACCGGCAATCCGGCTCTTCAATGCCCAGCGACTCGTGGCTGAGGGCCTGATGACCTGGGGCGAACACTGGATGCCGGAGGGCGGATGGCCCGACGCGCTGTCCGGGGGGCGCATTTCCGACGTGCGCGTGGAAGCCAATCGCATCACCGGCGCCGTGGGCATTGGCATTGAGGCCGCGCACGTCACGGACACCCGCATCGTGGACAACGAGATCGAGGTCCGGCCCGCCACGACCCGGAGGAGCAGGAAGGGCTCACCGTCGGCGGGAATGGTGGACCTGGCGTTTGGGTACTGCTGGGTCTCGTGGACGAGGTGAACGGCACGCCCGTGTGGGTGTCGGCGGGGAGCGAGGGGACTGTCGTTCGGCAGACGGCCGGGAAACGTAGCGCATCAGACGGAGGCGGGAACTGAATAGAATCCGCTCGTAATCCCACGAGCGCCATTGGAAGGACTTAACCTCAAAGCTCAAAATCGAAGATGAAGCGAAAAAACAAAAGGTATGACCCTCTGTTCATAGGAGCATCGTCAAGATGAAGCTGAGACACCTACTCTTGCTCCTCCTCATGCTGGTACTCCAGGCGATGCCGGCGGCAGCTACGGAGGCTTCAATTGTCGGTACCTGGGAACTGGTCCAGGTTGACGGCGTGCATCCTCGCGACGTACCGCCCTGGGGCTATCGCAACCTCATTGTCGACTTTGGATCCAACGGTCTCGCGCGCTTCTGGTTTGTTGGCGAAGAATCACAGAAGGGCGCATCTCCATATGCCATCAATGATGGCGCGTTTCGTGGCTGGCTCGGCCTCTCCAACGATCCCGAGACTCCTCGGCCGATCAGGTTCTTCGATTCCGATTGGTTCGAGATCAGACTCCCCGAGGGCTTCGTCGCCGCGTTTCGGCGAGTTGAGGAGGTATCCCGGATCCCCGACCGCTGTGTCTACTTCACAGTCGCTGGCGAGACCTTCGACGCTGCTGCAGCCGCGAGATCTCGTCGCATTCGACGCGAGCTCCGTCCAGGCGACATCCCGCCGGCGTTGATCGGCTCCTGGACGGCCGACGTCGAGAACGAGACCGAGGGAAGTTGGCGACTTGTTCTCGTCATCTCCGGAGACTCGATCACACTCTCGGTGTCTTCCCTCGACTACCCTGAGATCCCAGTTAATGAGACTACTGCTGCGGTTGCAACCTCATCGGAGTATCTCTGGTCCGATGCCCTGGCGTGCGGCGCTCCCCATGCATATAGATTCTCCGGCGAGAGCCTTGTCCTCTCCCAGCCAGGCGGCGAAGAGTTGATTTTTCAGCGTGTCCCGTAAGAGGCGGATAGAGGGCCACATCTTCGAAGGTCAAAGTTGGTATTCTCTGGCCCCCTTCCCGACAGGTTAGAATGATGCGGTATCTCGAGGAGCCGAATCGAGCGCAGCGCTGGTGCCGCGCTGCTTTCCGCCTCCGCAGTAGACGTCTCATGAATCATCCGGGTTAAGTTAGAATTCTGGCTCTGACCCTGACTTTATGGCGACCCGCACCACCGCTCCGCCCAGCGAAACTGGATCTGGATCGCGGGGGAGCCGAAAGATTCGAGAGCTGCCGAGCTCTCTTCCGCGGTCTGCCATCGACTGCAGGAATCATCATTGGAGATTCGGGGAGGGCCGCCCGCACTTCGCGCTCGACGATGTCATCCGGAAGCGGTTTTCTCAGAGATCAGGACCGTCGGTTGATTGGAAACAGTGATGGCAGGGACGTCTGACGAGCGCCCCCGCGGTCGCTTCGAGACGACGCGCTGGAGCATCGTGGTCGCGGCTGGCGATCGCGACGGTCGAGCGGCCGAAGAAGCTCTCGCGCAGCTCTGCTCCACGTATTGGTATCCCGTTTTCGCCTTCATCAGACGGAAGGGCCACCGACCCGAGGATGCCGAAGATCTGACGCAGGCATTTTTCGCACGACTCATCGAGAAGGACTGGATCTCGGACGCCGACCGCAACCGTGGGCGGTTTCGTACCTTTCTCCTGACGGCGTGCCAGCGCTTTCTGTCCGACGAGCGGGATCGGACGCGTGCGATCAAACGCGGTGGCGCCGCGACGATGATCCCGATCGACACCGATTCTGCCGAGCGGCGGCTGGCGCGATCTCTCTCTCACTCCGAAACGCCGGAGCATCTGTTCGATCGCCAGTGGTGCCTGACGCTCCTCGACTCCGTGCTGCGCGAGGTCCGCCATTCCTACGCGGTCAAGGGCAACGAGCACCTCTTCGGCATACGACCTGAGTTCTCCCCCCCTCGATGTGAAGTACGATCCGCAGTCGAACATCATTCGTGTTTAACTCGATGGGGGCAATCTTGAAATCGAAACGAACTGACGGGAAGTGGGGCCGATCGACGCGCGCGGTCTGGAGCGGCGAGGCGGACCGAAATCCTGAAGGTGTGACCGTCGCCCCGGTCTATCACGGTGTGACCTTCGCGTATGACGATCTCGACGAGTGGCGAGCCGTCGCGGTCGGAGAGAAGCCGGGGCACATCTATTCGCGAAACACGAATCCGACCCTCGACGTGTTCGAGTCGAAGATGCGCGAGCTCGAGGGTGCCGAGGCGGCGACGAGCTTCTCGACCGGAATGGCGGCGATCAGCAACACTCTCTTCACCCTTCTCTCTCCCGGCGACCGCGTGGTCACGATCAGGGACACGTACGGCGGCACGAACAAGATCTTCATCGAGTTCCTCCCCCGTTTCGGCATCGACGTCGCGCTCTGTACGACCGACGATCACGACGAAATCGAGCAGGAGATCGAGCGCGGCTGCAACCTGCTCTACCTCGAGAGTCCGACCAACCCGACGTTAAAGATCGTCGACATCGAACGTCTTGCAAAGGCCGCACACGCCGCCGGCGCCACCGTCGTCGTCGACAACACCTTCGCGACACCAATCAACCAGAGCCCGCTGGAGCTCGGAGCCGATCTGGTGCTCCACAGCGCGACGAAGTTCCTCGGCGGCCACTCCGACGCGATGGGCGGAATCGCTTGCGGATCCGCCGAGTCGATCCGATCGATCTTCCACTTCAGGGAGATCAACGGCGCGACACTCGATCCGACATCGGCCTTCCTTCTGACACGTGGGATCCGGACGCTCGAGCTCCGGATCGAGCGACAAAACCGGAGTGCGCAGACGATCGCCGAGTTTCTCGCCGGGCACACGGCGGTCGAGTCGGTCTTCTACCCGGGACTGGCGGACCATCCCGGCCACGAGATCGCGAAGCGCCAGATGCGCGGCTTCGGCGGTGTGCTGGCGTTTTCTCTCCGCGGAGGATTCGCAGCGATGGAACAGCTGGTCGTCTCTCTGCGGCTCGCGCACCGTGGCGCGAGCCTCGGGTCAGTCGCGACGCTTGCCGGTCCACCGGCGCTGACGAGTCACGTCGAGCTCTCGGCCGAAGAGCGTGCCGCGGCGGGCATCCCGGAGAGCCTCGTGCGCTATTCGGTCGGGATCGAGAACGTCGAGGATCTGATCGAGGACCTGCGAGAGGCCCTGGACGGCCTCGGTCGAGTCGATGACTGAACTGGAGCAATCCGTCGTCGACGCGATCGACCTCGACGGCCTCGTCGAGACGCTGAGCGAGTTGATCGCATTCGAGAGCTGCGACGGTCGTGAAGTCGAGATCCAGCAGCACGTGGCGCGGCTGCTCGAAGAGATCGGGATGGAGACCGACGTCTGGGAGATCGACATCCCCGCCCTCGAACGAGATCCCTTTTACAGCGCCGAGATCGAGCGCGCCCGCGCCCTCGGCGTGGTCGGAACCCGCGGTGGAGATCGAGGGCCGACCCTGATCCTGAACGGTCACGTCGACGTCGTTCCGGCAGGGCAGATCGAGCGCTGGACGACGGAACCATTCAGAGCGGCCGTGCGCGATGGCAGGGTCTACGGTCGCGGTGCGGCGGACACGAAAGGGGGGCTCTCCTGCGCGATCCATGCGGTCAGGGCGCTTACGATCTGCGGCGTCGAGCTCCACGGCTCGGTAACGATCCAGAGCGTGGCCGGAGAGGAAGATGGCGGGCTCGGCACCCTCGCGGCGATCGTGCGCGGGCACACTGGCGACGGGGCGATCGTCCTCGAGCCGACCCAACTCATCGTCGCGCCGGCACAGGCCGGGGCGCTGAGCTTCAGGATCACGATCCCCGGCAAAGCTGCTCACGGCGCCCTTCGCACGGAGGGAGTCGATCCTCTCGAGAAATTCGGACTGATCTTCGACGCTCTCAGAGGTCTCGAGCGGCGGCGCAACGAAAGGCTGCGGCATCCGCTCTTCGCCGACACCGAGCTCCCTTACCCGATCTGCGTCGGCCGGTTTTACGGTGGGGTGTGGGCCTCGACCGTCGCCGAAGCGATGGTGCTGCAAGGACGCTACGGCGTCGGCGTCGGCGAGAGCTGCGACGACGCGCGCGAGGAGCTGGAGAACGCGATCGCAACGGCAGCGAAGCGGGATCCCTGGTTGCGGGAGCAGCCGCCGACCGTCGAATGGTGGGGCGCGCGTTTTGAGCCCGCCGGCATTCCCGCGGACGATCCTCTGGTCACGACACTGTCCGATTCACTCGCCGCGATCACCGGCCAGACCACGCGGATTCAGGGGATGCCATACGGAGCGGACATGAACCTCCTGGTCAACCGGGGAAAGACGCCCGCCGTCATCTTCGGCCCCGGCGACGTACGAACCGCCCATGCCCCCGACGAATCGGTTCCGATCGCCGAGCTCGAGGCCGCCACGAAAACGCTCGCCCTGACGATCCTCCGATTCTGCCGCACGTATGGATGACTCTGAGTTGAAGCGACTGATCGAGCAGTCTGGTGAGGAAACGCGCAAGCACTTCGATGGGTTGCCGAGGGTCTCGACCAGACGATCGAAACCATCGCGGAAGCGGTGGTGAATCTCGAACAAAAGGTCGACCGGAAGTTCGAGGAAGTCACTCAGTGAATATAGTGAATATAGAGTGAATATAGGGCCACACCTTCGTTATTCGGTTCAGTCGCGCGAATCGGACGCGGAGGTAATGCACGAGAAGCCGATCCAGGTGCACAATCGGCGCTTGTTGCTCGTACGAGCGTTCGAAAAGTGGCGTCGAGACGGCCGAGCGGCTCGGAATGACGTCGCGAATGCCGAGTTCAGGCATACCTCGACCGTGGCGTGACGATTCAGAACGGCTGTCGGATGAGAGCTTCGGGTGGCGGAAGGGGTGGCGCGTGCGCGCGGAGGGTCGTGATGCATGAATCGATCAGGTGCGCGAGACCCGGGATTCGATTTCTGTCCGTTTCCACCCGCTTTACGAGCGTCGAGACATGACCGTAGCTTCGCAGCCCGAGAATCGCCGCAATCTCGCGGAGCCGGCTGAGCGATTCGATCCTGGCCAGATGCGCGATGATCGCCCTTCCGGGGTGTCCCCGCGTCGTGCGGATCTCGTCGAGGTCCGCATCCATCATCGCGGCCGCGGTCTCGGCCGTTTCCACGAGCTCGGGCCGGTCGACGTTGCGCTGCGGTGAGGGATGCTCGGTCGAGCGTGGCTCGGCGT
>JAHWKK010000039.1 GCA_019347945.1 Acidobacteriota bacterium
CATGGATATCAATGGCAATATGGTTCACGGCTGGTCTCCTCTTCTGGGCTTCGAGCCCGTCTAACGTGGGATGCACGATCAAATCGTGACATCGTTCGAGGGGACCGGCCTACTCATCGTCTCTGGGTGGGGGCTCGTGGAATGAGCCGTTCGATTTACACGATCAAACACTTCGTCATCCTGCTCGCAACCCGCAACCGGCAACCGGCAACTGGCATCTCCAACCTCCAACACACTTCACATCCGTCGCGGATCGGGATAGGTGAGCACGCTCCGGTCGAACGGAGACTCGATGACATGAATGGCGCGCTGTTCGTTGGTGAAGACGATGGCGCCATCCTTCGTCCAGGCGACACCCTCACACTGAAGGGTCACTGAGGTATGGAAGCGGATCTGCCGGATGTGATTCGCGAGAAAGTTCTCGCCTGATCGTTCGAAGAGATGAAGCCCGGTGTAGGTGAGCACCGCCAGCGTGCGACCGTCGGACCAGAGCGCGGCGTCGGTCACCATCGAGCCGGGGTCTGCGGTGGAGATCTTCTTCGCGACGATCTCGCCGGAGCCCTCGCCGGGGTCGATCGAATAGAGCGTCGTTTCGGAGTCGCTTCGGTGCTTGCTCAGGATGTAGAGTTTCCCGCCGTCCCAGAACATCGCCTCGGCGTCGAAGTTCATCCGGTCGGGATCTGGAAATTCGTGCTGATCCTCGAATCGGAAGCGGATCGACCGGCGAATCGGTACCGTTCCCGCTCCGCGAGGGTTCGGCTCGTCGATCTCGTGGATGACGAGGTCGCGACGCGCGTTCGCGTTGTTTCCGAAGTCGCCGATGAAAAGGCTGCCACGGTTGTCGGTCGTGATCGCCTCCCAGTCGATGTTCTCGGTACCGTCGATGCCGACCGTGGCATGACCGTTCCCGCCAAGATCGACCGCGAAAATGTGGGGCGTGTTTCCGGAGTCATTGAGCGTCCAGAACAGCGATGGATCGATCGTCGAGCGAATCAATCCGGAGGATTCAGTGATGCTCGCGTCGAGAACGCCGGTCGCACCCGACAGGCGCGTCGACGAGCACTGGGTGCCGAAGAGGAGGACGAGAAGGGCGAGGAATGTGGTTTGTGCTCTTTTCGCGTCGGTCACGGCGGCAGAGTATAGACCACCGGTCATCCCGAGCCATTGATCGACGCTACGCGCCGATTAAGAGGCAATGAACGCGAGATGCCCCGGAGAAAGTGTTGGGACGGCGCTTCGCCGGGCCTGACTGCACTCCTTCGGGAGGAGCCGGCCGAAAAGTAGCGCTCAGACCTTCTCGAGCACGAGCGCACCGAGGGGCGGGAGGTCGAGCAGAAGGGCATGGTAGCGGCCGTGGGCCGCGATCGGTGCGGATTCGATCTCGGTCCTGATCGGATACCCCGACCCGCCGAGATCCTTCTCGTCCGAGTTGAGGATGACGCGCCACGAACCGGGATCGGGGCAGCCGAGAAGATATTCCGGCCGTGGCTCAGGAGTGAGATTGATGACGCAGATGAGCCGGTTCCCGTCACGGTCTTTGCGGGCATAGCTCAGAACACTGTTCAGTGCGTCGTTGGCATCGATCCATTCGAAACCGGAAGGCTCCGAGTCGAGCTCGTGAAGCGCCTTCTGCTCTCGCATCATCGTATTCAGTTTTCCGACGAACCGGAGCAAGCCGTTCCGGTAGGAATCATTCGCATCGGGCCAGCTCAGCTGTGCATCGTGGTTCCATTCGGCCCATTGCCCGATCTCGCAGCCCATGAAGAGCAGCTTCTTGCCGGGCTGGGTCCACATCATCGAGTAGAGCGCACGGAGATTCGCGAACCGCTGCCACTCGTCCCCCGGCATTTTCCGAAGCAGTGAACCCTTGCCATGGACGACTTCGTCGTGAGAGAGGGGAAGGACGTAGTTTTCCGACCACGCATACATCGCGCGGAAGGTGAGCTCGTTGTGATGAAATCGACGGTGGATCGGATCGCGGCTCATGTAGCCCAGCGTGTCGTGCATCCACCCCATGTCCCACTTGTAGCCGAAGCCCAGGCCTCCGAGCCAGGTCGGCCGCGAGACCATCGGCCACGCCGTCGATTCCTCGGCGATCGTCTGAACGCCCGGGACTTCGCGATAGACCGCTTCATTCAGCGTTCGGAGGAAGTGGATCGCATCGAGATTTTCGCGACCGCCGTAGCGGTTCGGGATCCAGTTACCTCCCTCGCGCGAGTAGTCGAGGTAGAGCATCGACGCGACCGCGTCGACTCGAATGCCGTCGATATGAAACTCGTGCAGCCAGTACAGAGCGCTGCTGAGAAGGAAGCTGCGAACCTCGCCCCGGCCGTAATTGAAAATGAACGAGTTCCAGTCCGGGTGGAATCCGAGTCGCGGATCGGCGTGCTCATACAGATGGGTTCCGTCGAAAAAGCCGAGCCCGTGGGCGTCGGTCGGAAAATGCGACGGCACCCAGTCGAGGATGACGCCGATCCCTCCCTGATGAAGCCGGTCGACGAACCTGCGGAAGTCGTCGGGGGAACCGTACCGGCTGGTCGGTGCGAAGTAGCCGGTCGTCTGGTAACCCCACGAGCCGTAGAACGGATGCTCGGTCACCGGAAGGAGCTCGAGGTGGGTGAACCCGAGCTCGGTCAGATAGGGAACGAGCTCTTCGGCGAGATCGCTCCATCCGAGAGGACTCCCGTCGGCGTTCCTTCGCCACGACCCTGGGTGCATCTCGTAGATGGAGATCGGCGCGTCCCGCTCGAGTCGTGGTCCCCGTTTCTCCATCCATTCATCGTCGTTCCATGAATATTCGCTCGTGTGGATCACGGAGGCCGTGCGGGGCGGCAGCTCGGCTGCAGTCGCGAAAGGGTCGGCCTTGTCTCCGGCCCGTCCTCGGTCGGCGTCCTTCACCCGGAACTTGTAGCGATCCCCTCGACTCGCGCCCTCGACGAAGCATTCCCATACGCCGGGCTCTCCGAGCGATCTCATCGGGTCTGCTTTGGGCGACCATTCATTGAAATCCCCGATCACCGAAACGGAGCGGGCCGCCGGCGCCCAGACCCTGAAGAGAGTCCCGTCGGCGCCATCCCGGCGCGTCGGTATGGCGCCGAGCTTCTCGTACAGGCGGCCATGGGTCCCCTCGCGGAACAGATAGGTGTCGGTCTCGGTGAAGTCGAGGGCCGATGTGGCGCCCGGCTCGTCCGAGCTCTCCGCCGGAGCGATCTCTTCCGGAGGCGGTGGGACGTTCTTCTTTTTCGAAGCTTCCCGTCTGGTTGCCCGCTTTCTCGACGCGGGCGGTTTGCTGCTCTTCCTGTCTGCCATTCCCTATTCATCGTACACGTGTCGTGCCGGTCGGGTCAGGTGCTGTTAAGATCGCGGTCGAAATGATCGACGTCAGTCAGATCGCGGAGCGGGGCTCTCTCGAAGAGGAGCTCCTCTCGCGAATCGATCTGAGCGCTCTCCCACGACATGTCGCCGTGATCATGGATGGAAACGGCCGCTGGGCGAAGAGCCGGAGTCTTCCGCGCGTCGAGGGTCACCGAGCGGGCATCGATGCTGTTCGCGACACCGTCGAGACGGCAGCACGACTCGAGCTCGAGGTGATCACGCTCTATGCGTTTTCGGTCGAGAACTGGAAGCGTCCACGGCTCGAGGTTGCGACGCTGATGATGTTGCTCAAGGAGTACGTCCGCAAGGAGATCGATACTCTGATGACCAACGACATCAGGTTCGTACCGATCGGGCGAATCGATGGCCTCGATCCCTCCGTGCAGCGCGAGCTCGAGTTTGCGGTGGAGCGGACCGCAGCCAACAAGGGGCTTCGATTTCAGATCGCGCTCAATTATGGCGGACGGGCCGAGATTCTCGACGCAGTCAATTCGTTGATCCGCGAAAGACGAGGGTCTTCGGAAGAGGTCGGAGAGGAAGAATTCTCCCGGCATCTCTATACAGGATGGACTCCGGATCCCGATCTTCTGATCCGGACGAGCGGCGAGATGCGAATCTCCAATTTTCTCCTCTGGCAGATCGCCTACGCCGAGATCTGGGTGACGAAGGTCCTGTGGCCGGATTTCCGGCGCCGGCATCTGCTCGAGGCCATCATCGATTATCAGACACGCGAGCGCCGCTACGGTGGTGTCGGCGAGGTCCCCGAGGACCTTTTCACGAGACAGTAGAGGGAAAAGCAAGTTGGAGGTTTGAGGTTGGAGGTTTGAGGTTGGTGGACGCGGCTCGCCCTCGAGTGTAGCGCCGGTTTCCACCACCTATGCGGCGATCCGACTCGATCAGCACCGAGATGTTCTTGCGCGATGTCCCCATCACCGGGAGGGCGAGGCTCCTGCCGAGCCGCACCCTTTCGAGATGGCAGAAAGTTCGTTCAGTGCAATGACCGAGCGGGCGGAGACAGAATGGTTTTCAGGTGACATTTCGGCGGAACGCGACGGGGCGGCTCAGCAGGAGCTTCGCCCTCCCGGTCAAATGTCGCATCCGCGAGAGCGCGCCAAACCTCCAACCTCCAACCTCGAACCTCAAACCTTCATCTGAGAGGGAGGACGATCCGATTCGTCGGGACCGGCCGTGGCGGAGCGAGCTGTCCCGGAAGACCTTCGAGTAGCAGATCGAGCTCCTCTCCTGAAGCGCGGCCGAGCGCGACGAAGGTCGCCGGATCGATCTCCACGTCCTCGCCCTGATAGCGGACGACGATTCGCTCGTAGTCTCGCTCGAGACCTCTGGAGAGGACGATCAGGCTCTCGCGGACGTCATCGGGGCCGATGCCCTCGCTCTTCTTGTCGAAGTCGAGAACGAGCGTTCCGGGATCGACGAACCATCCGAGGTGAGCATTGACGTCGATGTCGGCGAGTCTGGCAACTGATGAAATCGCATCGTTCGCAGGAATCTGGACGACCGAATAGTTGAATGCCCACCCGATTGCCGCGATGAGAAGCGGTGTTCCCATGACCGCCGTTCTGAGCGCAGGGAATCTGGGGTGCTGCAGGGTGACGGTCTCGAGACCGAATTGACGCTTCAGGCTCGAGAATCCGGTTTCCTTTCGCCCATCCTCCTCCTGGTCGTCATCGGAGTCGACGGAAGGCACATCGATGCGGATGGCGTAGTAGGCGATCGAAAGCATCAGCCCCGCGCCGATGGCGATGATTCCGACGGGACGAAAGATGAAAAGTGTGACGACTCCGAGGAGATAGGCGACCCAGCTCGCATAGTTGAGCTGCGCGCGCAGCCGCCTGGCTCGGACCGCCCGGTATCGCGGATCGAGAATCTCGCCGCAGTGGCGGCAGCGGAGTGCGCCTTCGTCTACCCTGGCCAGACATGCGGGGCACTCCTGCTTGCGCGCATCGCTGAGCCGTCGCTGTTTGTCCTCGTCGCGACGGAGCGGGTGCGCGGTCGACAGAAAAATCAGGCCGCAAGATGTGCAGGATGCCGCGGAGGGCTCCCGTACGACCCGGCATTCGGGACAGCGGAGCATCACCGCATCCGAGCTCATCGGAATTTCCTCACGACCAGCACGACGCCGACGATGACGCTGAATGCGACGATCGCCAGCGGAATCCACAGAATGCGGCGCTCCTCGGTCGGAGGGGCCAGGTCGGAAGTCTGGATGCGGCCGATCCGGTCAGGACCGAGGGCGCGCGTCACGTCGGTGCGGAATCGCTCGAGGCTGCGGGGCCGCTCGGCGACCTCGACTGTCCCGCGCTGAGGATCGACGAGCACGAGGTCGCTCGCAGCGGGGACGACGAGCTCGCCGCCGGAATCCCGCACGATCTCGTAAGTTCCCTGGTTCTGGTAGAGGACCGTGTCGGCACCTTGCACCTTTGCGGTGAAAAGAATGCGCTCGTCACCCGGTGAGAATTCGGGAATCCCGATGGTCCGCTGATTGAGATTGCCGACCCGGCCGCCCGAGGTGACGATCGTAATCGTCGGGCCGGGGTCCCCTTTGAGAGCTTCCTCGACGGCGAAAGTGGTCTCGGTGAGGATCCAACGCCCGGTTTCGTCGAAGCGGGATTGCGTCGCCACAGCGCGGCCTCGAAGGATCGAGTCCGCCTCCTCGACTTTCTCGTCGAAGGTCTTGAATTCCGCCACCGACGCCGAA
This sequence comes from Acidobacteriota bacterium, assembly GCA_019347945.1. NCBI lineage: Bacteria > Pseudomonadati > Acidobacteriota > Acidobacteriota bacterium. The sequence continues at coordinate 6,092 of JAHWKK010000039.1, forward strand.
GCGAGGGGAGCCGTCAGGAGTAGCGCCAGGGTCGCGCCCAAAAACTTATTCGGCATTCTGAAAGGACGAACGAAGCAATCCGGGCGCCAATTCCGGAAAGAACCGCGAGGATCTCACTCCCTGGGGTCCGGGCACCAATTCTGGCACGCAAAACGGTCGTCCGGCTGACTTCCTCAGGCCCGCCGCTCCGGTCTCAGCAGCAGGTCGGTCGGACCCTCGTCACTCCCGGCTCGCCGTTCGCTGACGAGGCGGAACGTCGCGAGCTCCGGCGGACAAAGGATCCTCACCGGCGGAACGGCTCCGAGGCCGCGGCTGACGTAGAGGAGAACCTGATTCTCCCTGTGAAATCCGGATGCGTAGAGTGCTTCGTGCTTCGAGGGAACGACGATCGCTCCGAGAAATGGAAGGCGGATCTGCCCGCCATGAGTGTGGCCGGCGAGGAGGAGGTCGACGCGCTGGTTCTCGATATGCCCGGCGATGTCGGGATGGTGCGAGACACCGATGCAGGGACGGTTACCGGGTACGCTTCGGAAAGTCGCTTCGATGTCGGGCGTGCCGCGATAGAGCTCGTCGATCCCGATCAGATCTATGACGTCCGGTCCTCGCGTGATTCTGGTCGATCGGTTGACGAGGAAGCGGACACCCCGCGCGGTCATCGCGGCGACGACCGCATCGGCGTCGGTCCAGTAATCGTGATTTCCGAGAACTGCCCAGACCCCGTCTTTCGCGCGCAGGTCGATCAGAAGCACCCGGGCCATCAGCTCGATGTCGGCCTTCCAGGTCACGAAGTCTCCACCGAGGAGCACGAGGTCGACGTCCCGGGCGATGATCTCCTCGACGCATCGCCGGTAGAAGTCCTCGCGCATGAATCCGGTGACGTGTGTATCGGTCATGAAGGCGATCTCGTAGCCCTCGAACGACGGAGGAAGATCCGGGATGACGACATCGTGTGAGGTGATCTCGAGATCGTAGACGTCGTTGTGGATTCCGAGTGCTCGGAGGCCCTTCGACTGAACGTGCCCCTCCCGGATGTGAACCCGCTCGGATGGATTCGCGATGACGCCGCCGACCGTCGGAGGATGGAAGTTGTACCAGGACCGATCGATCAGCCAGTAGACGCCGGTGGCGACGGTCAGCGCGACCCAGACGGCTCCTGCAATTGCGAGCGGGCCCATCCGGCCGGTGCGAACGCCGCTGTAAAAGAACCAGTAAAGAGGGAGGAGGACGGTCAGCGCGACCGGGATGGCGATCAGTCCGATCCTGAGCCGGTCGCTTTCGTGTTTCTCCGCGAAGACGAGACGGTTGAGCGAGAAGAGACCGATCCGCGCGTTGCCGGCGACCGCGAGCAACCCGAGCAGCAGCAGCACCAGCACGTTCATCAGCAGGCCGCGCCGAGCCGTTCGAGAATGGGGCCGATGTTGATTTCGGGGACGCGGACCGATCCGAAGGTGCGCCTATCCTCGAATCCGTGGTCGTCGGATCCTCCGGTGATCATCAGCTCGTGAGAGCGGGCGAGCTTCTCCAGTCTCGCCGTCCATTCGGGAGGAATCTTCGGGTGAATGCACTCGATCCCTTCCAGCCCGAGATCGAGCAGCTCGTTGACCACGAGCATCGGTTCGCCGTACAGGGTCGGATGTGCGAGGGAGAGGACACCGCCGCACGACCGGACCAGCTCGATCGCATCGGAAGCCGTCATGCAGGCTTTCGGAACCCACGCGGGTCCCCCCTGGTGAAGGTAGACGCGGAAGGCCTCGCCGACGTCGCTTACGACACCGTTCGCGACCATGACGCGGGCAACGTGAGGACGTCCCGGAGAGCCCTCGCCGCAGAGCGCGCGAACCTGGTTACCGTCGATCTCGACACCGGCTTCGTGCAGTTTGTCGATGATTCGATCGAGTCGTGTACGGCGGGTCTCACGCAGCTCGGCCAGTCTCGATCGGAGAATTTCGTTGGTCGGATCGAACGCGTACGCGAGCAGGTGGATGTCCCAGCCGCGATGCGTGACGGACAGTTCAGTTGCGGGGACGAGGATGATCTCTCGTTCGGCCGCGTAGGCAAGCGCTTCGAAGTAGCCGCCGAGCTGATCGTGGTCGCTGATGGCGAGAATGCCGATCTGGTATTTCACCGCCAGATCCACCAGCTCCGACGGAGATCGGGTCCCGTCGGAGTGATGGGTATGCGTGTGAAGATCCGCGAAGCGCATCGAAGGCAGGCTCTGAGCCTGCAATCAGGAGAGTGCTTTGGAGATACGTTTGGCCGTCTTTTTAACGGCCTTGTCGGTGACCTTCTTCGCCTTTTCGAAGTTCTTGTCGGCGGCTTTCCGGGCGGTTTTGGCCTGGGCACCGGCGGCCTTTTTCGCCTTCTTCAGATTCTTGTCGGCGACCTTCTTTGCCTTCTTCAGATTCTTGTCGGCGGTCTTCTTCGCCTTCTTCAGATTCTCGTCGGCTGCCTTGCGGACTTTCTTCACCATCGGTCCGGCGGCTTTCCGAGTGTCCTTGACGGCCTTGTCGGCGGCCTTCCTGGCCTTGCGAATGCGCGGTTTCGCGGCCTTCTTCGCGTCCTTGGCGACGCTCGCCGAGGTTTTTTCGGCCCTCTCGAGCGCCTTGATCGCAGCTTTGCGTGCCTGTTCGATCTTCGGCTTCGCGGCTTTCCGCACCTTTTTGGCGGTGTCCTTTGCGGCCTTCGAGATCACGCGCCCGGCGGTCTTTGCGGTTTGAGTTGCCTGTTTCTTCACGGTATCCAGCGTATCTTCGATGTCAGCCATCTTCTTCTCCTGTTGAGTTCCGTAAGTTCACGCCACCGGCGTCAGCGAATCTACAATTTCCGAGCATCGCTCGCAAAGCCCGTCTTCAGAACGGATCTGTTCGCGATAGTGCCAGCAACGATCGCAGCGGCTACCACGTGCGTTCTTCATGCCGATTTCCGGTTCGTCGCCCGCGTCCGGGCTCACGATCTCGACGTGGGAGACGATGAAGAGCTTTGCGAGATCGACGCCGCTGGCGGCAGCGAGCTCGCCGGGATCGGTCCCGCGCAGCTCGATGTCGGCCTCGAGAGACTGCCCGATCTCGCGCCGCCCCCTCGCTCCCTCCAGGACTTTCTGGACCGCCTCGCGAAGGTCGAACAGCCGCTCCCACGTCCTTCGCTGGTCGCTCGAAAGGGCGAAGCGCGAGAGATCGGGAAAAGATGTCAGGTGTACCGACTCCTCGTCCGATCCCGTTAGCGACTCGTAGATCTCGTCGGCCGTGAAGGCGAGGATCGGAGCAATCATCGATGCGAGGCCGCGGACGATCTCGTACATCGCCGTCTGAGCCGCGCGGCGGGTCTTCGAGTCAGCCGCTTCGACGTAGAGCCGGTCCTTGACCACATCGGAGTAGACCGCCGAAAGATCGACCGTACAGAGGTCGAGGATCCGGTGATAGACGGCGTGGAACTCGAAGTTCTCGTAGGCGACTCGGCTCCGCTGAAAAGTCTGATGCGTGCGGTCGAGAATCCAGCGGTCGAGAGGCTCGAGCTCGTCGATCGGGACCGCATCGCGAGCCGGATCGAAGTCCTCGATGTTGGCGATGAGGAATCTCGCGGTGTTGCGAATCTTCCGGTAGCTCTCGGAGATGCGCGAGAGGATCTCCTTTCCGAGCCCGACGTCGTCCCGGTAGTCGATCATCGAGACCCAGAGTCGCAGGACGTCCGCGCCGTGGTCCCGGATCACTTCCTGCGGGGCGACGACGTTCCCGAGCGACTTCGACATCTTCCGTCCCGACTCGTCGACCACGAATCCATGCGTGATCACGCTCTCGTACGGCGCGGCCCCTTCGACCTCGGTGCCGATCAGCAGCGACGACTGGAACCATCCCCGGTGCTGGTCGTGACCTTCCATGTACAGCTGGACCGGCCAGCCGAGATCCGGATTCGGAGCCGCGACCGCCAAATGCGACGAGCCGGAGTCGAACCAGACGTCGAGAATGTCGGTCTCCTTCCGGAAGGTCGTCGACCCGCACGCACACGCGTATCCTTCGGGGACGAGCTCTGCGGCGTCCCGTTCGAACCAGACGTCCGCCCCGTTCTCTCGGACCAGTTCGGTCACCCGCGCGAAAAGCTCAGGCGTTGCCACGTGCTCATCGCAGCCGTCGCAGTAGAGGACCGTGATCGGTACGCCCCAGGCACGCTGCCGCGAGATGCACCAGTCGGGACGGTTGGCGACCATGCCGCTGATCCGCTCGTAGCCCCATCGCGGAATCCACCGCACTTTCTCGATCTCTCCGAGCGCCTTCTCCCGCAGCCCCGTCTCTTCCATCGAGATGAACCACTGCTCGGTCGCGCGAAAGATCACCGGGCTCTTGCATCGCCAGCAGTGCGGATAGCTGTGCTTCAGCTCCCGCAACGCCAGAAGCGCACCGGCGCCCTTCAGAGCCTCCACGATTCCGGGATTCGCATCGTAGACATACTGGTCTTCCCACTGAGGCGCTTTCGAGGTGAATCTTCCACGATGATCGACGGGCGTCAGAGTCTCGAGCCCGTAGCGGCGGCCCGTGCTGAAGTCGTCCGCACCATGGCCCGGCGCGGTGTGGACGAGGCCGGTACCGGCCTCGAGCGTGACGTACTCGCCGAGCGCGAAGATCCCCTCGCGGTCGACCAGCGGGTGACGGTAGGTCATCCGCTCGATGTCGCCTCCCCGGAACCGGCGCACCTCTTCCGGCTCGTTCCAGCCGAAGACTTTGGCGACCTGTGCGACGAGCTCCGACGCCACGATGTGGTTCTCGCCGCCGGCGCGAACCACCGAGTACTCGAGATCGGGATGGAGCACGATCGCGAGGTTCGCCGGAATCGTCCAGGGCGTCGTCGTCCAGATCACCGCGTAGAGTGGTTCGCCCCCGACGCCGAGCTTTTCCGCGACGTCATCCGCGGCCCGAAACCTCACGTAGATCGAGGGAGAGACCTTCTCGTCGTACTCGACCTCGGCTTCGGCGAGGGCGGTCTGGCAGCGCGTGCACCAGTGGACGGGCTTCAGACCCTTGTAGACGGACCCCGACTCGAAGCAGCGCCCGAGAGTCTCGACGATCTTCGCTTCGTAGTCGTACGACATCGTGCTGTACGGCCGATCCCAGCTGCCGAAAACACCGAGCCGGATGAAGTCCCGTCTCTGGATGTCGAGATTTTCGTCGGCGAACCGCCGGCAGGCTTGGCGAAACTCGACCGTCGACATCTCGCGCTTTTTCGGCCCGAGCTGCTTGTCGACCTTGTGCTCGATCGGAAGACCGTGGCAGTCCCAGCCTGGAACGTAGGGAGAGTGGAACCCCATCATCGAGCGTGATTTCACGACGAAGTCCTTGAGGATCTTGTTGAGCGCGTGGCCGATGTGGATCCTGCCGTTCGCGTACGGAGGGCCGTCGTGAAGCACGAACTTCGGGTTTCCCTCGTTCCGCGCGACGATCTTTTCGTAGAGGCCGAGCTCGTCCCAGCGAGCGAGTCGCTCCGGCTCGCGACCGGGAAGATTGGCCTTCATCGGGAAGTCGGTCTGCGGCAGATTGAGTGTGCTCTTCCAGTTTTTCTTTTCAGACATGAGGCTCCGCTCCACTCCCGGAGTGAACGGCCACGCCGGGAACGGTGAGGCAAACTCGACGCTTCACGCGATCATTTCAGTTGGGGCGGGCGGCGGTTCCGAAACCGAGGTTGGGCCGGCTCGCCTGCAGAACCCGTCCCGGAAGGGGATGATCGATCCAGGGGGCGATTGCAGCCGAAGCGTCGAGCAGCCGCTCGAGATCGACGCCCGTGTCGATACCGAGACCGTCGAACAGATAGACGAGATCCTCGGTGGCTACGTTGCCGGAGGCTCCCGGGGCGTATGGGCAACCCCCGAGGCCCCCCGCGGAGCTGTCGAACGTAGTGATTCCCTCTTCGAGAGCCGCGAGTACGTTCGCGACACCCAGCCCGCGCGTGTCGTGGAAGTGCATCGCCAGCCGGTCCTTCGGGATGACCTGCACGAGCAGATTGACGAGGCCCTGGACCTGGTTCGGCGTACCGACTCCGATCGTGTCGCCGATGGAGACCTCGTAGCAGCCGAGGTCGAGCAGACGAGCGGCAACCTCGAGGACCCGCTCGGGCGCGACATCTCCTTCGTAAGGGCACCCGAGAGCTGTCGAAACGTACCCTCGAATCCGCAGGCCTTCCTGCCGCGCGAGCTTCGTGACCGGGGCAAAGACTCCGAACGATTCGTCGACGCTCATGTTGATGTTTTTCTGGTTGAAGCCGTCCGATGCCGCGGTGAAGATGGCGATCGATCGGACATCGGCTTCGAGCGCCCGCTCGAGTCCCTTCATGTTGGGAACGAGCACGGGGTAGTCGACGTCCGGATGCCGGTGGATCTTTTCCCACACTTCGGCGGTGCCCGCCATCTGGGGGACTCGTTGGGGATGAACGAATGCACCGATCTCGATCGTCTGGAGTCCGGCATCGGCGAGCGCGTCGATCAGCGCGACCCGCGGCTCGACAGGAATCGGTGTTTTCTCGTTCTGCAGTCCGTCGCGGGGTCCGACTTCGACCAGGTGGACCGATTCGACGTCGTACTTCATGATTCCGAGGGCTCCCCGTCCGGCTCGGGCGCAATCGAGATCAGGTCGACGCCGGGCTGCACCATGTCACCTTCGCTGCAGCCGATCTTCTCGACGACGCCGGTGTAGGGCGCTGCAATCGTGTGCTCCATCTTCATGGCTTCCAGAACGAGAAGCGGTTCTCCTTTCTTCACCGCGGCTCCCGCGGTCGTCAGAATGCGGAGGACCGAGCCCGGCATCGGCGCGGAGAGCGAGTGATCGTCGTACTTCGCTCGCCTCCGCCGGGTGCCCCCTTTGTCGACTTCGGCTTCCCACAATTCTCCGTCGAGCATGATCGCGACCCCCGCGGCGGTCTTCCGCCAGGCGAAGACGAGCTGCTCTCCGTCACGCTCGACCCCCATCTCGTTTTCGGACTGCCAGAGAATCGACCAGGTGGCGGACCCGTCCCCGTCCGAGATCAACAGCTCATCGCCACTGCCGGTGAGATCGACCGTGCGCGTCTCGCCGCCGATGGAGACCGTATACTTCGTCATCTCGAGCCTCCGAACCGGCTGCCGGGCGAGTCGATCGGCACGCCTTCGCCGCACATCGGGCAATCCTTCTCTTCCCAGCTCTCGAGCTCGAGAGCGAGAAGATACTGATACGGAGATTCGAAAGGATTCTCTCGCCCGCTCCGGTTGAGGACCGATCCGAAGCCGGCGACACGGCCGTTACGCTCCTCGATGACGCTTTGCGTCTCCTTTGTCGACTTTCCGGTCGTCACGACGTCCTCGATGATCAGGCAGCGAGCGTTCCCGGAAATGTCGAAACCGCGACGGAGCATCATCTCTCCGTCTTTTCTCTCGGTGAAGATCATCGGGATTCCGAGCGCTCGCGAAACTGTCTGGCCGATGACGAGGCCGCCGAGAGCGGGCGCGACGATCAGTTCGGGGTTGATCGATGCAAGCTTCGCGGCGAGTCCTTCGCCGAGAGCGTCGGCGTCGCGCGGGTGCGAGAGCAGGCGCGCGCACTGGACGTATCGGTTGCTGTGGAGTCCGGACGAGAGGCGGAAGTGGCCGGAGAGAAGCGCTCCCCGGTTCTCGAGCATCGTCCGGACGGTCTCGGGGCTGATCTCGTTCATTCGGTGGTGGCTGTGGTGGGAATGTTCTCGATGGCGTTTCGGAGGGCGTGCCAGGCCAGGGTTGCGCATTTTGTCCGCGTCGGAAAGTCGCGCACACCCTTGAAGACCGCGAGCTTGGATGTCGCCGCTTCGTCGCTGTCGCCCTTGACGAGGTCGACAAACCCGCTTGCGATCTCGAGCGCCTCGCGCGCGGGCTTTCCCTTTAGGGTTTCGGTCATCACCGAGGCGGAGGACTTCGAGATCGCGCAACCCGATCCCTCGAATCCGATCTGCTCGATCTCGTCGTTCTCGATGTCGAGGTAGATCGTGTAATGGTCACCGCAAAGAGGGTTGTAGCCTTCCGCCTCGCGGTTCGTCCCCTCGGGGCGCCCGAAGTTCCTCGGCTTGCGATTGTGATCGAGGATGAGCTGCTGATACAGCTCTCTCATTGGGTCCATGAATCGTCTCCGTCAGCGGAAGATCGAGATGGCGCGCTCGATGGCACGCACCAGCGCATCGATTTCCGCCCGCGTATTGTAGAAGGCGAGCGAAGCGCGTGCCGTCGCGGGGACTCCGAAACGCTCCATGACCGGCTGCGTGCAGTGGTGCCCTGTCCTGATCGCGACCCCCTCTTCGTCGACGATCGTGCCGAGATCGTGGGGATGGATGTCGTCGAGAACGAAGGAGATGACGCTCGCCTTGTCACCCGCCTGGCCGATGATCCGGAGCCCTTCGATCTTCTCCAGCTCCGCCGTGCCGTATTCGAGGAGATCGTGCTCGTGCGCTCCGATCGCTTCGTATCCGAGCGCCCCGATGTAATCGATTGCCGCCGACAGCCCTGCGACGCCCTCGATATTCGGGGTCCCCGCCTCGAACCTCGCCGGCGGCTGCGCCCAGGTCGAGCCCTCGAAGCGAACCGATTCGATCATGTCGCCGCCACCCTGCCACGGACTCATCGCGGCGAGATGCTCGGCCTTTCCATACGCGACCCCGATCCCCGTCGGCCCGAACATCTTGTGCCCGGAGAAAACGTAGAAGTCGCAGTCGAGATCCTGAACGTCGACCGGAAGATGCGGAACCGCCTGAGCGCCGTCGATCACGACCGGGACTCCGGCCGCCTTCGCCCTCGCGATCATCTCTCGGACTGGATTCACCGTCCCGAGCGAGTTCGAAACGTGAACGAACGACGCGATCTTCGTTCGTTCGGTCAGGAGCGAGTCGAGCTCTCCGAGGATGAGCTCTCCGAGGTCATTGACGGGGACGATGTGGAGTTTGGCGCCGGTTCGCTGGCAGAGGAGCTGCCACGGAACGATGTTCGAATGATGTTCGATCGCGGTGATGAGAATCTCGTCGCCCTCGCGCAGGCGAGGGGCCGCGAAGCTGTTCGCGACCAGATTGATCCCTTCGGTGCATCCTTTGACGAAGACGACCTCTCTCTCCGTGCCTGCGTTGATGAATCGTGCGACCTTCTTCCGTCCCTCCTCGTACATCGAGGTTGCGATCTGACTCAGCTGATGAACTCCGCGGTGAACGTTTGCGTTCTGTTCTTCATAGTAGTGAACGATCGCATCGATCACCTGTCGAGGTTTCTGGGTGGTCGCGGCGTTGTCGAGATAGACGAGTGGATGCCCCTTCACCATCGTCGAGAGGATCGGGAAGTCGGCACGAATTGCCTCCAGGTCGAGATGCGGCGTGACGGACGGGTTCGCGGTCACTGGCCCGCCCTCTCCGTGAGAATCGATTCGATTCGTTCGCGGATTGCACTCGAGGCGATCAGATCGACGACCTCCGAAGCAAACCCCCGCGTCAGAATCTCGCGGGCGCGTTCTTCGGAAATGCCTCGGGACCGAATGTAGAAGATCGAATCCTCATCGAGCCGCCCGATCGTCGAGCCGTGCCGGCACTTGACGTCGTCGGCGTAGATCTCGAGCTGCGGGGTGCTGTTTGCGATGGCCGTGTCGGACAGAACCAGATTGTCGTTCGACTGAGCCGCGTTGGTTTTCTGTGCGTCCGGACGGACGATGATGCGGCCTTCGTAGATGCCTCGCGATCGTCCATCGAGAACGCCCTTGAACGTCTGGCGGCTGTTGCAGTGGGGCCACGCATGGTCGATCAGAGTCTGGTGGTCGGCTCTCTGTTCGCCGTCGAGGACGTAGAGCCCGTTCATCTCGCAATCCGCTCCTTCGCCCTGAAGTACTGCGGTCGAATCGTATCTCGACGTGAGCGCACCAGCCGTCATCGCGAACTGACGAAGCCTCGAATCCCTTGCGAGAGACGCCCTGACGATGCCGTAATGATCCGCGCCTTCCCCCTCGGACTGAATCCGGATGTGATGCAGCTCGGCGTTGGAAGCGCAGTAGGCGCGGGTCGAGGCGAGCGTCACGGTCCCGGCAGTCCCTTCGGAGACGTAGGTCTCGATGACCGTTGCGTGCGAGGACTCCCCGAGCGTCAGTGTCAGACGAGGCAGAGTGAACCCTCGTGAGGATGATGCACCGCCCGTATTGATGAAGAGCACCTGCAGGGTTCCGGCGTCCGCGCCGCTCGCGACGTCGATGAAGAGCGCATCGGGATGGAGTGCAGCGTTCCACGCCGCCAGTGGATTTTTCTCGTCCTGAAACGGATCGAGCTCGTCGAGCCGTTCGATCAGTGCGGCATTTTCCGCGGAAGAGCCGACCGTCACACCGGAAGGGATCGCGTCGGAAAGCGACGCCTGGTAGCGGCCGTTCACGACGACCAGAAGAGGAACATCGGGGAATCGCCAGCCTTCGAGGATCGCCGGATCCGGCGACGAGACGCCGGGGACCGCGAGATCGTCGCGACCCAGACTCTTCAGGTTCGTGTACTTCCAACCTTCGGTTTTCGCGGTTGGCAGACCGAGGGCGATCGCCCGTTCCCGGGCCTTCCGTCTGAGGCTCGAATCATCCGGTGGCGTGACACCGATCAGCCCGACCGGCTCGACGGCATGGCTCACAGTCGTGGTCAACTCGCGGCCACCGTCGACTCCGCGAGCCCGGCGTAGCCCTTCTCCTCGAGCTCGAGTGCCAGCTCGCGGCCTCCCGAGCGGACGATCCGTCCCTCGGACATCACGTGCACGAAATCGGGAACGAGATAGTTGAGAAGTCTCTGGTAGTGCGTGATCACGATGACCGCGTGCCGCTCGTTCTTCAGGCGGGTCACACCCTCGGCGACGATTCTGAGTGCGTCGATGTCGAGCCCGGAGTCGGTTTCGTCGAGGATCGCCAGCTTCGGATCGAGAACTGCCATCTGAAGGATCTCGTTCCGCTTTTTCTCACCGCCGGAGAAGCCCTCGTTGACCGCGCGCGACATCAGCTTTTCGGGAAGCTCGACGACCTTCATCTTCTCCTTCACCAGATCGAGAAAATCGATGGCGTCGATCTCTTCTTTGCCCTGGTGCGTCCGGATGGCATTGAGCGCCGTCCGGAGGAAGTAGGTGTTGTTCACCCCCGGAATCTCGACGGGGTACTGAAAGGCGAGGAAGACGCCCTTGCGGGCGCGCTCCTCGGGGGCCATTTCGAGGAGGTTCTCTCCCAGGTATGTGACCGAGCCGCTGGTCACCTCGTAGGCTTCGCGGCCCGCGAGGACGTTGGCGAGCGTGCTCTTGCCCGACCCGTTGGGGCCCATGATCGCATGGACTTCTCCCTCGTTGACGGAGAGGTCGAAGCCACGCAGAATCTCGTTGTCTTCGACTTTGGCGTGGAGGTCTCGAATTTCGAGCATTTGAATCGTTCGTCTTCCTTTCAGGTCGGCCCGACGAGGGGCGAAAATCGAAATGGTACCGGATTGGTACTCTTTACATCGATCAACCTCCCAGAGCTCTGCTGGATTCCTGTAGAAGCAAGAGTGAAGAGTGAAGAGTGAAGAGTGAAGAAGAGCCAGGAGCCAGGAGCCAGGAATCAGGAGTCAGGAATCAGGAACGCGGGACGAGCTTGCGCGATGCAACACTTCACCGGGAGGGCGAGGCGGTGGGCTTTCACTCTTCACCCTTCACTCTTCACTCTTCTTTCCGCAGCCCGCTCAGAGCGATTCGGGTCAACGGGCCGGCCACCGTGGCGAGCGGCTCCTCCTTTTCGGAAAGGATCCACGACGTCACCATCTCGTCGATCATCCCGAAAACCGCCTTGGCGGCGAGCTGCGGATCGACGTCATTCCGAAACTCGCCCGCTCGCTGACCATCCTGGATCACGTGGCGAAGGATGCCGAAATAGTCGGCCAGCTCGCCGTGGGAAAACTTCGCCATGAACTTCTGGGTATGCCGGAGCTCGACCTGAAAGACGATCGCGAGATCCCTGTCGGACCCGATCGTCTCCAGATGGAACGCGACGAGGCGCTCGAGCTTCGCGCCCGGCGAGTCGATCGAGGCGAGCTCCTCGCGAAGTCGATCGAGGAAATCGACCATCGATTCCTGGAAGATCGTGAAGAGAAGATCCTCCTTCGACTCGAAGTACAGATAGATCGTCCCGTCCGCCACGCCTGCCTCCGAGGCGATGTCGGTGACCCGGGCATTGAAGTAGCCTCGACGGGCGAAGGTATCGATGGCGGCGCGGAGAATCTTTTCCCGTTTTCCACCAGCTCGGGCAGCGGATGCAGCGGCAATTTCGGATTGAATGGCCATTCAGTCGCAGCATTTCCGAACCGATCGTTCCTGTCAATGGCTGAGGAGGGGCTGACGGGGTCGGGGGGGGCCATTATAAATAAAAACCGAAAACGCAACAAAATCCCGGGCGGGCACCCGGAAAGTGAAAGTAGGACAACCACCCCCCCCACAGGAGGGCAAAAACCGTCAATGAGGGGGGGGGAACGCAATAAGTGTTGTGCGACTCTCGTGATGGGC
>JAHWKK010000040.1 GCA_019347945.1 Acidobacteriota bacterium
TCATCGCGATCCTGACTACGATCGTGAAGAAAACAAAATCAAACACGAAGCCGAAAGGCATGAGCTGAAGCCTCCTTTTTTATTCACTCCAGGCGATCAGCGCCCGCGCCGCTGTTCCCGATTTCTTTTCACTCTTCCCTCCTCACTCTTCACTCTTCTCTTCACTCTTCACTCTTCACTCTTCACTCTTCACTCTTCACTCTTCACTCTTCACTCTTCACTCTTCACTCTTCACTCTTCACTCTTCACTCTTCACTCTTCAAAAGACGTGGACGGGCGTCCCCACTGAGGCGGTTTCGTAGACGAGCTCGAGCATTTCGTTCCCGAGCCGGATGCAGCCGTGCGACGCGTTCCTTCCGAGCGAGTCGAGATCCTTCGTCCCGTGTATCAGAATTCCATCACCGAGGTCGAGCGCGTACTTGCCGAGCACACCGCTGACCTTTCGCTTCGGAGAATCGGGAGGAGGGATCGGTTGTCCGGCCTCGACGAACGCCCAGTCGGGTCGGGTCCAGACGGGATCGATCTTCTTTGCGAGAACGGGCATTCGTCCGTGGGGGGTTCGGAACAGCCACTTTCTCAATCCTTTCACGAGCAACTTGTTGCTTCCGGTCGCCGCCGGAGCACTCCGAACGAGCTCGCCGTCGCGAAAGAGATAGAGAACGTTCTTCGTCGTGTCGACCGTGATCACGACTCCGCTGCAGGCCGCCTGCGGCGGCAGACCTTCCGGCCGGTCGCACCGCTCGGAATCTGCAAGCCTCGTCCGATCGGAGAGCCGCGGCGCTTGGGATTCCTCATCGTTCCGGTCGCTCCGATCGGCATCGAAAGCCTTCGGGTCGCTGCAGAAAATCGCGGACTCCACGCCCGGCTTGCAGCGCGAGGTCTCCGTCGAATCTTCGGCGAATGCGATCGGCGATCCGATGAGGAGAAGAAGGAACAACTGAGCGAGGCCTCGATTCATCACAATTTGTTATTTGCTGGAACCGCGCCAACCAATTTTTGAATCGTTGCGGTATGACGTGTGCACTAGCGAACCATCGTTTCTGGGATACCCACCGCACTACGACCAACTGGAGGAAACATGGAACGACAACAGGTTGAAGAGCTTCTCTATCAGGCGCTGGAAACCGAGATCGGAGGCGTTCAGATCTACGCGACCGCCCTTCGCTGCGCGCGCAACGGTGAGCTGAAGAAGGAATGGCAGAAATACCACAAGGAGACGCAGAACCACGAGCAGATCATGCGTCGCGTTTGCAAATCGTTCGGACTCGACCTCGAACGGCAGACCCCCGGCCGGAGAGTCGTCAGGCACAAGGGGGAGGCGCTGGTGCAGGCGATGGAGATGGCGCTGCAGGCCGGTCCGATCGAGGCCGCTCAGCTCGTCGCCGCCGAATGCGTCGTCGAGGCCGAAACCAAGGACCACATGAACTGGGAGCTCATCGGCAAAGCCGCAAAGAACCTGACGGGTGACGAAAAGAAGGTGCTCAAAGACGCGCACAAGGAAGTCGAGGAACAGGAGGACGAGCACCTCTACCACACGATGGGATGGGCGCGCGAGCTCTGGCTCGAATCGCTCGGCATCCCGGCCGTCATTCCTCCCCCCGAGGAGGAAAAGGACGTCAAGACCGCGATCGGCGCCGCGCGCGCCAAACACGCGCGAGGAAAGATGATCGCCGGAAAGAAGGGTGGAAAGAAATCGGGCGGCTCGAAGAAGTCCGCCGGAAAGAAGGCGGCGAAAAAGGCCAGCGCCAAAAAGAGCCCGTCAAAGAAATCCTCGAAGAAGTCGGCCGCGAAGAAGTCGGCGAAAAAATCCTCGAAGAAGAAATCGCGATAGCTCCTCGTCCGCCGGACCGCCGTTACCGGGGCGACGGTCCGGCGCTCCCTGGTTTTCTTTTCTAGGATGTCTGCAGCGGGTGCTCCCGTAACTTCCGCCAGTACCACCCGGTGTCGTGCCACTGCCCGAACTTCCATCCGGCCCGCGGAAACGTTCCGACCGTTTCGAACCCGAGAGCACGATGGAAGCCGACGCTCGCGTCGTTCGGAAGCGTGATTCCCGCATACGCCATGCAGTAACCGAGCTCGGCCAGTTCGGCGAGCAGATTCTCGTAGAGCATGCGGGCCACGCCACGCTTCCTCCAATTCGCATCGACGTAGACCGAAACCTCCGTTGCGAACCGATACGCCGCCCGGGCTCGGTGAACCCCGCCGTAGGCATAACCGGCGATCTCGGCTCCGGCTGCGCAGACGAGGAAACTGTGACGTTCGAGCGCGGACGCGATCCGCCGCCGGATCTCCTCGATCGAAGGGATCTCGGTCTCGAACGAGATCGGAGTCTCCCTCACGATCGGAGCGTAGATCGACAACACCGCCTCGGCGTCGGCCTCGTTCGCCCGCCGGATGCGCAGCTCGGCCATCGGCGCTTTCATACCATCGACGGCCAGCCGCTCTCAACGACCCATGAGCGATTTGATCGATTTCACGGAGGCCCTCCAGTCGGGCGAACTATGTCACAACCCGTCAACACGGAAGCCTCACTCGAGCACTCTCGCTCTCGTTATACTCGCGACAATGGAGCTCAGAGTCGGCACCAGCGGTTACAGCTACAAGGAGTGGAAGGGGACCTTCTATCCCGAGAAGCTCCCCCCGGCGAAGATGCTGGAGTTCTATGCCGGTCACTTCGACACGGTCGAGATCAACAACACGTTCTACCGGATGCCGAAACCGGAGATGCTCGAGGGATGGAAGGAGAAAGTCCCCGCATCATTCCGCTTCGTTCTGAAGACGCCGCAGTCGATCACGCACCGGAAGAAGCTCGCGGGCACCGAGGACGATTTTCGTCATTTCTCCGAGACGGCGGAGGTTCTCGGAGAGAAGCTCGGGCCCCTCCTGGTTCAGCTTCCTCCGTGGCTCCGAAAGGATGCCGCGCTTCTCGAATCGTTTCTCCAGGCCGCCCCTGATGGACAGAGGATCGCGCTCGAGTTCCGTCACGAGAGTTGGTTTGACGAAGAGATCGAGACGCTTGCAACCGAACACGGCGCGGCAATCTGCCGGTCCGACGTCGACGATGCACCGATGCCGGGCCGGCTCGAATCAGGACCAGGATGGGGCTACCAGCGGCTTCGCCGCACCGAGTACGCGGAGGGGGAGATTGCGAGGTGGCGCGAGCTCATCGAGGCGACGAGCTGGAGCGAGGCCTGGATCTTCTTCAAGCACGAGGACGAGGGGAAGGGACCGGCCTTTGCGAAGGAGTTTCTGGGTTGGAGGTTGGAGGTTTGAGGTTGGAGGTTGGAGGAGTCAGGAGCCAGGATCCAGGATCCAGGATCCAGGATCCAGGATCCAGTCAAAGTCAGGCGCCAAACCAACACTCGTCATTCTGAGCCCGGCGGAGCGCGGGCGAAGAATCTGGCTGGGGGCTCGTGAATCCGAGTAATGCCGCACGCGCCCCTGCGACATGTCCGACCCCGGCAACCGGCAACTGGCAACCGGCAACTGACTCCTCAAACCTCCAACCTTAAACCTCCAACCCTCCTCCCGCTGGCGTAAAACTTTCAGGCTACTCTCACCGCATGACCGTTTGACCCGAATCCATGAAATGAGAGGATGATCATGAATCTTCGAATCCTGTCGAGCTCCGCTCTGACGATGCTCGTCGCGGCGCAATGTGTAACCGCACCGACGCAACCGGAACCAGCCCCGACCATCGAGAACCAGACCGAGGAGGCACCCATCACCACGCCGACCGAGACGAATCCCCTGCTGAGAGAGTGGACCGGGCCCTACGGTGGCGTCCCTCCCTTCGACGAGGTCGAGGTCCGGCATTTCAAGCCCGCGCTGGAGGCGGGGATGCTGGAGAATCTTCGCGAGATCGAAGCGATCGTCGCGAATCCCGCCCCGCCGACCTTCGAGAATACGATTGCAGCGCTGGAGCGCGCGGGGAGAGTGCTCGACCGTGTGGGAACCGCGTACGGCATCTGGAGCTCGACGATGAGCATGCCCGAGTTCCAGGCGATCGAGCGGGAGATGGCTCCCCGCCTCGCCGAGTTCAACGACAGGATCACGCAGAACCGCGAGCTCTTCGAGCGGATCGAGGCGGTTTACGAATCGCCCTCCAAAGCGTCATTCACTCCCGAACAGCAGCGGCTCGCGTGGCTCTATCACAATAACTTCGTCCGGGCGGGCGCCAATCTCGACGAGGCGGAAAAGGAGCGGGTCGCGGAGATCAATCAGGAGCTGGCATCGCTCTACACGAAGTTCTCGCAGAACGTTCTCGCCGACGAGACGGATCTGTACGTCGTTCTCGACGACGAGAGCGACCTCGCCGGGCTTCCCGAGTCTCTTCGGCGGTCCGCCGCCGCGGCCGCGGAAGCGAAGGGGCATCCCGGAAAATGGGTCATCACCAACACGCGTTCGTCGATGCAGCCCTTCCTCACCTACTCCGACCGGCGGGATCTGCGGGAGAAGGTCTGGCGGAACTTCGTCAATCGCGGTGATCTCGGAGGTGAAACCGACAACAACGCCATCATCCGCCGAATCCTCCAGCTTCGGGCCGAGCGCGCAAAGCTTCGTGGCTACGAGACGCACGCTCACTGGCGGCTCGAGAACCAGATGGCGAAGACACCCGAGCGCGCGATGGAGCTTCTCGAGGCGGTCTGGACGCCGGCGGTCGCGCGGGTGCACGAGGAAGTCGCGGACATGGAGGCGCTGGCCCGCAGAGAGGGGACTCCGATCGACATCGAGCCGTGGGACTACCGCTACTGGATGGAAAAGGTGAGAAAGGAGCGCTACGACCTCGACGAGAACGAGATCAAGCCGTACATGCAGCTCGAGAAGCTGCGGGAGGCGATGTTCTGGGTCGCCGGCGAGCTCTACGACTTCGGCTTTCGTCCTGCTCCGGACGTTCCGGTGTACCACCCCGACGTCCGCGTCTGGGAGGTTTATGACCAGAGCTCCGGCAATCACCTCGGCCTCTGGTATTTCGATCCGTACGCGCGGGAGGGGAAGCGCTCGGGCGCCTGGATGAATACCTACAGGACGCAGGAGAAGTTCGAAGAAGAGGTCACGACGATCCTCTCGAACAACGCGAACTTCGTCAAAGGATCGCCTGGGGAGCCGGTGCTCATCTCGTGGGACGATGCGGAAACTCTGTTCCACGAATTCGGCCACGCGCTTCATGGACTCGCCTCGAGCGTTCACTATCCCTCGCTCGCCGGAACGCGGGTTTCCCGTGACTACGTCGAGTTTCCTTCGCAGCTGATGGAGCATTGGCTGTCGACCCCCGAGGTTCTGCAGCGGTTTGCGGTGCACTACGAGACCGGCGAACCGATCCCTCAGGATCTGGTCGAGCGGATCGAGCGGGCAGCGACGTTCAACGAGGGTTTCGCGACGACCGAGTATCTGGCGAGCGCGCTGGTGGACATGAAGCTTCATCTCGCGGGCGACCGCGACATCGATCCCGACGAATTCGAGCGCCGAACGCTCGAAGAGATCGGAATGCCCGACGAGATCGTCATGCGCCACCGGACGCCGCAATTCCTCCACGTCTTCGCGGGCGACTCATATTCGGCCGGCTATTACAGCTATCTCTGGGCGGACACGCTCACTGCCGACGCATACGAGGCTTTCGAGGAAGGAGAGGGGCCGTACGATCCGGTCGTCGCTGAGCGTCTCCGCAGAAACATACTCGCGGTGGGGAACTCGATCGATCCGGCGGAAGCTTATCGAGCGTTTCGCGGCCGCGATGCACGGATCGAAGCGCTGATGGAGAAGCGGGGATTTCCGATTGCCGGCGCGGCTTCGACTCCACGGCCGGTGAGAACCGCAACGCCGGCGCGGAGAGTCAGCACAAAAGACTGACGGATCTCCGAACAGAAGCGGTTTCAGACAGAAAAGGCGCCTGCGAGGGCGCCTTTTCATCGTTCCGGTTCGAGCCTCGTCACTTTTTCGAAGACTTCTTCTTGTTGACGCTCTCCCGAAGATCCTTGCCAGCCTTGAACTTGACGTTCTTGCTCGCAGAAATCTTCATCGGCTGGCCTGTGGCAGGGTTGCGTCCCTGCCGCGCCTTGCGCGAGGAGACGCTGAACGTCCCGAGCCCCGGTACGGCGCATCGGTCGCCCCTTTTCATCGACTTACGAATGTGATCGATGAGCGCGTCGTATGCGGCTCCGGCTTCCTTCTTCGTGATCCCAGCTGCATCAGCGATCGAACTGATGATGTCAGCTTTTCCTGCCATTGTGTTTCCTCCTTGCGGTTTCGATGTTGCCCGAACAATCTATGGCAGCGAATACATCAAGTCAATCGGTATCATCAGATGAATTGCAGACTTTTTTTTCATCACCGTCGCACGAGCACGAAAGCCGTAAAGCCGTCCGTCCCCGCATCCGGCGTGAGTCTCAAAACACCGCGATCGACCCATTGCCGCACATTCGGGGCGACGAATTCTCCAGCATCCGCGATCTCGAAACCACTCACTTTCGACAGGGCTCGTTTCACCACTTCGTCATTCTCTTCCGTCTCCAGAGAGCATGTCGCGTATACGACACGCTCAGCAATCTCGAGTGCCGAGACCAGGATCTCCTCTTCCGTCCGCGCGAGCCGCGGCAGGTCTTCCGGCCGGAGTCGCCACTTGATCTCCGGATACTTTCTGATGATCCCGGTCGCGCTGCACGGGGCATCGACCAGAACCGAGGCGAACCGTCCCTCCAGCGGAAGCCGGCGGCCATCCGCAACAAAAGCGCGAATCGGTTCGTCGAACAGCGCCGCCCAGCGCCGTTTCATTACCTGGAGCCGCCGCAGGCTGGCATCGGAGCTGACGACCCGGCAGCCTTCGAGCGCGAGAAGAAAACTCTTCCCTCCGGGGGCAGCGGCGACATCGAGAACCGGCGAACCGGGTGGCATCGCAGCGAGACCCGCGACGATCGCGCTTCCTTCGTCCATCGGCCAGGCAAGCCCCTGCTCGAGGAGGTCCCGGATGACCGCGGTTCCTCCCTCGAGCCGGATCATTCGGTCAACCAGGGTCGAGCTCCGCCAGCCGATCTGACGCCGATCGAGCTCATCCGTGAACTGCTCCACCTCGATCCGGCTCGTGTTGACGACCAGGTCCGGCATCGAGAGCTGCTGGTTCGACTCCGCGATCGCGACCGCTCGTTCCCTCCCGAACTTCCGGCTCCATCGCTCGACGAGCCATATCGGATGTCCCGTGCGAAGCGCGATGGAATCGAGCGAGTCGTCTGCAGGGATCAGCGATGCGAGCCCTTCCCGGCCTGCCCGGCGGAGAAGCGCATTCACGAATCCCTTCCCCTTCGGCGCGCTTCGTCCGGCGAGGTCGACCGACTCCGATACGGCAGCATGCGGGGGGACGCGCATGAAATGGAGCTGGTAGAGCCCTGTTTCCAGAATTCGTCGCACGCGATCGTCGACTCGATCGATCGGTCGCTCTGCGAACGTCGCGATGAAATGATCGAGCAGGTTCTTCCACCGGAGCACCCCGCTGACGATCTCGTCGACGAAGCGGTCATCGCGGGCCGGTGAGCCGCTTCGCAGCCAGGGGCGACCCGATTCGATTTCCTCGAGCAGTGAGACGGCCCGTTCGCGAGTGCTCATCCGAGCCGCGAGCCCTTCTCCAGCCCCAAGCTGCGGGCGAGCTCGGCACCGCTCACCTCCCGTCTCCCCGGCCGCTGGGCGCGCTCGATGATGATCGAGCCTCGACCGCACGCCACCTCGACCGCTTCGCTGCCGATCTCGAGAATCTCACCCGCCGATCCGCTCCGTTCGCCTCTTCGGATCTTTCGGAGCTTGACGTTCTCGCCGTCGATCTCACAGAACGTTCCGGGCCATGGAACGAAAGCGCGGTAACGGTCGTGGATCGCGACGGCGGAGAGACTCCAGTCGACGCGCCCTTCAGTCCGGTCGATCATCGGGGCAACGGTCGCCTTTTCGTGATCCTGAGGCGTCTCGGTCGCCGTTCCCTCTTCGATCCGGTCCAGCGTCTCCACCAGCAACTCCGCGCCTGTTTCCGCGAGCTTCCGGAACAGATCCGGGGACGTTTCGTCCGGTCCGATCGGGACCTCGCGGCTCGAGAAAACCGGTCCGTGATCGAGCTCCTCGTCGATTCGCATGATCGTGACGCCCGTGACGCTCTCTCCCGCTTCGATCGCTCGCTGAATGGGAGCCGCGCCCCGCCATTTCGGCAGCAGCGAAGCGTGCGCGTTGATGAATCCGTGACGGGGAACCTCGAGCAGTGACGCCGGAAGGATCCGCCCGTATGCCACGACGACGGCGATGTCGGGATCGCGCTCGCGGATCTCCCGGAGAAACTCGTCGGTGCGGATCTTCGCCGGCTGGACCAGCGGAATCCCGAGCTGTTCTGCTCGAGTCGGGACCGGTGGCCGGACCGGCTGCATCCCTCTCCCGGCGCGCCGGTCGGGCTGCGCCACCGCGAGAACGATCTCGTGTCTCGAGCTATGGATCGCATCGAGCGCGGCGACGGCAAACTCCGGCGTTCCGAAAAATACGACGTTCATCACGGAGGAATCTATCAGGATGGAGGAGCCAGGGATCAGGGATCAGGGGTCAGGAGTCAGGAGACAGGATTCAGGAAACAGAAGACAGGATTCAGGAGACAGGAGTCAGGAGACAGGAGACAGGAGTCAGGATTCAGGAGCCAGGTAGAGGATTTGAGGTCAGCGTTGGTTCGTCATCCTGAGGAGCGAAGCGACGAAGGACCTGGGGGCGGCTCGCGAGTCAACGTGGCCAGTTGATGCAAGGGTGACTCACGATCCCCCGCCCAGATTCTTCGCCCGCGCTGCGCCGGGCTCAGAATGACGCGGTGGTTGAGCTAGCGAGCGACTAACGGGCAGGCCCACGAATCCTGCATCCTGAGTCCTGGATCCCGAATCCTGAATCCTGTCTCCTGAATCCTGTCTCCTGAATCCTGGCTCCTGAATCCTGATCCCTGCCCCCTGTCTCGGTTATAGTCCTCCGGGGTAACGAGCTCCCTCAGAGGCATGGGCGAAACACTCTTTGCAGGCGTTGATGGCGGCGGGTCGAAAACCGAGGTTGTCCTCGTGGATGGCGACCTGCGCCCGCTCGCGATGGTTCAGACCGGGCCCTCGAACTATCTCCGAGTCGGCCTCGCGGCGTCGCTGAAGAACATCGCGGACGGTCTCGCGACGGTCGTCGATCAGGCGGGGGCGTCGATGAGCTCGGTACGGATGATTTTCTGCGGGATCGCGGGGACGGCCCATCCGAAGCACCGCGACGAGCTCCGCTCGGCATTGACGGTGGCGCTCGCAACGACCCGGCTGAGAGTCGAGACGGATGCGCGGATTGCGCTGGCGGGAGCCCTCGGAGGACGGCCCGGCGGCATCGTCATCTCCGGCACCGGTTCGGTCGCCTTTGCGCGGACTGCCACCGGCCGGGAGGCGATCGCCGGAGGATGGGGGCCGATCATGGGCGACGAGGGAAGCGGCTACTGGATTGCCCGGCAGGGGATGGCCTCGATCGTCCGGTCCTTCGACGGACGCGGACCGAAGACGACGATGTCGAAGTGGCTTTGCGACGACTTCGACATCTGCACGGCGCCGGACCTCAAGCTCTTCGTCTATGCGCCGGACGCGAGTCCGGCAAAGATCGCGCGGCTGAACCGGGTCGTCACCGAAGCCGCCGAGAACGGTGACGTCCCGGCACAGACGATCCTTCGGAAGGCCGGGAACGAGCTCGCATCGTGCGGCCGTGCGGCACTTCAAAAGGTCGATCTCGACGACGGTCCCGCGTCACTTTCCTGGGCAGGCGGTGCATTCCGCTCCGGAAGGTTCCTTCTCGACTCCTTCAGGGAGTGGTGCGCCGAGATGATGCCGAACGTCGCTCTGGTCGAAGCCGAGGCCTCTCCCGCGATCGGAGCGGCGAGACTCGCGCGGGACGCATGGGCAGGCGAGTCGGATTCGACGACCGCCACGACCCACGACGGAGTGCGACTCGAATGAGGGTCGGGGAAACTCACTACCGTTCTATCTGGAGGGACGGCGAGCGGATTTTGGTGATCGACCAGACCCGGCTCCCTCACGAATTCGAGGTCGTCGAACTGACGAGTCTCGAGGAGACGGCGGATGCGATCCGGCGGATGGTCGTACGAGGTGCGCCGCTGATCGGCGTCACGGCGGCCTACGGTCTTCATCTCGCGATGCGAGAAGACGCGTCCGACGCGATGCTCGGTCGCGCGCTCGAGCTGCTGCGGGCGACGCGCCCGACCGCGGTCAATCTCGGCTGGGCGCTGCAGAAAGCCGAAGCCAGGCTGCGCGAAACAACCGCCGCAAATCGCGCGGATGTGGCTCTCGATGCGGCCGACGAGCTCGCCGAGCACGACGTCGCAACCAACGCGGCTATCGGACGGAGCGGAATCGACCTGCTCCGGCTGATCCACCGCGAGCGCGGCGGGAAACCGGTGAGAATTCTCACCCATTGCAACGCCGGCTGGCTCGCGACTGTCGATTACGGTACTGCGCTGTCGCCGATTTTCATGGCGCAGGACGGAGGAATTCCGGTTCACGTCTGGGTCGACGAAACCCGCCCCCGAAATCAGGGCTCTTCACTGACGGCGTGGGAGCTCGGAAGCCACGGGATTTCACACGACGTGATCGTCGACAACGCCGGCGGCCATCTCATGCAACGCGGAATGATCGACGTCGTCATCACGGGGACCGATCGCGTCGCCGCAAACGGCGACGTCTGCAACAAGATCGGCACGTACCTCAAGGCGCTCGCCGCGGCCGACAATGAGATCCCCTTTTACGTCGCGATGCCTACCTCGACACTCGATCCTTCCATCGCGAATGGCGACGCGATCCCGATCGAGGAGCGGTCGCCCGACGAGATCACGCACCTGAGCGGAATCGATGACGAAGGGACGATTCGTCGCATACGGCTCACGCCCGAAGGATGCTCGGCGAGAAATGTGGCTTTCGACGTCACACCGGCAGCGCTGGTCACCGGACTGATCACCGAGCACGGACTGGTGAGCGCAAACCCGGAGGCGATCCGGGCACTCCTTGCACGGAGCCCGGCATGACGCACGGCGACCCGGCTGCAGAGATCGCGGAGGCAATGCGCTTCCTGGGCGAGCGGGGGCTCAACCACGGCAGCGCCGGCAATGTTTCGGTCAGGACGCCTGACGGATTTCTGATCTCGGCATCCGCGATCCGCTGGGATCGGATGACTCCGCAGGACGTCGTGCTCGTTTCAGCGAGCGGAGCCACGCAACCTGGACCGGCGCCATCGAGCGAATGGCGGCTCCACGCCAGTCTCTACCGTTCGAGGAGCGTATTCGGGTCGATCGTTCATACCCACTCTCCCTGGGCGACTTCGCTCGCCGTGCTGCGGCTTCCGCTTCCGCCGATCCACTACTCGATCGCTCTTTCAGGAATGAACGAAGTGCCGTGTGCACCGTACGCGACGTTCGGCACTGAGGAGCTCGGCGAATGGGTGGTCCGCACGATCGGAAGCGGCTTCGCGTGCCTGCTTGCCAATCACGGTCTCATCTCGGCAGGAGAGAGTCTCGAGCAGGCCCTCGACCTCGCCGTCGAGATCGAGAATCTCTCCCGGGTCTACCTCCAGTCGCTCTCCGCAGGAGAACCGCTGACGCTCACGGATGACGAGATGGATCGGGCGCGGGGGAGATTCGACGAACGGAGGAACGCGGCAAGCCGGAAGGATTGACCTGCGCGGGCCGCGACGTCACTCGCCTCAATCCCAGGAGGCGAGAAGTGCGCGCGCGTCGTTCTGCGCCGAGGCTCCCTCGACGAGGAATTCCGGATCGAGCGGTGTCGAAAGGACCTCATCGAGAATCTTCCGCGCCTCCGGTTCCCATCCGGGGTCGGCCGCAACCATTGCTTCCGCGAGAAACACCTGAGTCAGCTTGTCGCCCGGATTCAGCTCGAGCGAGCTCTTCAGGAACCCGATCGCTTCTTCGTCGGAAGCCCACCCGGTGAGGAAAGGAATGCGTGGAGTCTGGTTGTGGAGACGCCCCAGCACACGAGCGGGGCCACCCCCCTCCATCGCGGGATCAATTTTCATCGCAATCGTCGATTCACGCCGGATCCTGTCCGCGGCACCCTGACGGACGGCCGCGAGCTTGCCGTACACCAGTGCCCACTCGCCCCAGGTGACGGCGTCCCAGTAGTAGAGCTCGCCAGCACCCGGGATCGCTCTGGCCGCGCGCGCCACGTCGGTCTCCGACGCTTTTTCCGGATTGCGGACGCCTTTGGATTTCAGCATCGATTCGAGGATCTCGACCCCTTCGGATCCGATCTCTTTCGCATCGTCGAAAATGGTCTTCTTCGCAGCGGTGGAATCGGCAACGTAAGCCCCTTTGAATCGCATGGCGCGCAGCAGTTTCCATCGCGCCTCGAAGTCGTTCTCGTCTTCATTCAGCGCTTGTCTGTACTCTGCGATTGCCAGCTCGACACGGGTAGCTGCGGCCTTCGCTCCCGAGGCCCCCTCGGCGCGCTTTGCCCAGTGAGCATCTCCCTCGGTAACGCCCGCGTAGAGGGGCGCCGCCAGTGCGACCGTCACGGTCAATAGAAGTGCCGGTTTCGTCATTCCTCCGGAAACCTTCAAAACGCGGGCCGTAGCGGACGAATTGCGCACGATGCTGGGGCACACGTTCCCTCGCCCAGGTCCTCGCCGTCCTTCGGCGGCTGCCAATGAAACGACCACGAAATTGCGTGGACTTCGACCTTTTGCAGCGCTTCGCTTGGCCTGATGTCCCACCCTGCAAGGTCCCTCGCTTGCCCACCCGACCGCCCGCTCGGGATGACGTCGGTTTGAGTATGGGGTGCGGAGTTTTGCGGGCTCCATTCCCGCTTCACCGGCGCGACGCGCCGGTCAATTGCTCAGGATGACGAGTGCTTCACTCTTCCACCCTGGCTCTTGGCTCCCGGCTCCTGAATGCTGTCTCTCTTCACTCTTCACTCTTCACTCTTCACTCTTTACTCTTCACTCCTGTATCGTCCGGCAATGGGACAACAGCGGCAGACACTTTTCGAGATCGCACGTCAGGCAATGATCGATCGCGAGCTCCTTCCCGATTTTTCGCGCGAGGCGATGGAGCAGGTTTCCAGACTGGAGAGCCCTCCCCCTCTCGACGATGACGCCGAGGACATGCGCTCGCTTCCGTGGGTTTCGATCGACAACGACGATACGATCGACATCGATCAGGTCAGCTATGCCACGACGGATCACAACGACGCGATCCGTCTCTACGTCGGAATCGCGAGCGTCGATTGGCTGGTCGACATCGGAACGCCGGTCGACCGGCATGCGGCGCACAACACGACGACCGTCTATACGCCGGTCCACAATTTTCTGATGATTCCGGCCGAGCTCTGCACCGATCTCACCTCGCTCTCCGAGAACGCCGATCGAATGGGACTCGTCATCGAAATGGTCATCGAGACCGATGGCACGCTCTCGTTTGAGAAGGTCTATCCCGCCCGGCTGCGGAATCATTCGAAGCTCGCCTACGACAGCCTGTCGCGGTGGCTCGACGAAGAGATCCCGGAGCTCGACGGGGTCACGGGAAACAGCGGAATCGAAGAATCGATCCGGTTGCAGGACGAAGCCTCACGCCGGCTTTTCGCGCAGCGTCGTCGCCTCGGAGCGCTCGAGCTCGACACGATCGAGTCCCATGCGATTCTCGAGGACGACGAGGTCGTCGACCTCGTCGAATCAAAACGGAACCGCGCCCGTCTGCTCATCGAGAACCAGATGATTGCAGCCAACGGCGTCACGACCCGCTGTCTCGAGTCGAAGAATTTTCCGACGTTCCGACGCATCGTTCGGAAACCGAGGCGATGGGACCGGATCATGTCGATCGCAGAAGAGCGCGGAGGGAAGCTTCCTCCGGAACCGGACTCCGGCGCACTCGACAGATTTCTCGCCGCCGAGCGCGAGCGCGACCCGACGGGGTTTCCGGACCTCTCGCTCACGATCGTGAAGCTGATCGGGAGAGGAGAGTACGGTGTCGAGCTGCCGGGAGGGCCCGAGGCCGGTCACTTCGGTCTCGCCGTCCAGGACTACTCTCATTCCACCGCGCCGAACCGCCGGTTCCCCGATCTGATCACTCACCGGCTGGTGAAGTCCGCCCTCGCCGCGGAGGATCCCGCCTATTCGGTGGCGACATTGCGGGAGCTCGCCGAGCAATGCACCGACAAGGAAGACGCGGCGAACAAGGTCGAGCGCCGCGTGGCCAAATCGGCCGCAGCGATGCTGCTGAGCCGGCGAATCGGCCAGGTCTTCAGCGGAATCGTGACCGGCGCCGCGGACAAAGGAACCTGGGTTCGGATTTTCAGCCCACCGGCCGAAGGGAAACTGGTCAGGGGAGCCGGCTCGTTCGACGTGGGCGACCGTCTCAGGGTCCGTCTCGTCCGCGCCGATGTCGACCGCGGTTTCATCGACTTCGAGCCTGTAAGCTGAGCCGGGGCCCACCCGCTCACTCCCCGCGATCCGGGGCGGAATCTGATTTGCACTGCTTCCACCCGAACCCCTCTCCCGAGAGGGCAAAAGGAGGAATCACACGATGAACCGCAAAATCGTCGTCATCATGGCGACACTCACCATGCTTCTGGCTTTCGGAGCCTGCAAACACTCCGGCACGGCGCTCACGGCAAAGGCCCAGGCCGTCAACGTCGACATCGACGCGCCGCGCGAGCTTGCCGAGGGGGAGACCGGGACCGTCTCGATCGACGTCCGGAACATCGGACTCAACAATCTCTCCAATACGATCATCCAGGTCGAATTTCCTTCCGAACTGAGCGTCCTCAGCGAGAACCATGGCGCCGGAATGCGCGTGATGGAAGGGATCAGCGCAGACGGCAACATGATGTACCAGTACGATGTCGGCGACATCGAGGTCACACAGAACTCCAAGGCGAACTTCGAGGTTCGCGCTCGCTTCGGGACGCGGAATCGCTCGGGCGAGATCAAGGTCCTCGTCTGGAATGAAGATCTCCCCGGACAGAGACTCCTCGAAACAAAAGCAATCGACATGAAGCGTTGAGCATCGAGCGTGGCCGCCGTTTCACCGGCGGCCACCTCTGCTCGGGATGAGAGACGGGGTCGGGTCTGAACATGGAACTTAACTCCGCAAGTACGTCGTTTTTCGCCTGATTCGGGAGTTAAGTTCCATGTTCAGACCCGACCCCGAAACTTCCGCGCCACGGCTGGTCTGACTATCCTCCAACCTCCAACCTTCTTTTCCCCTCACGATCCGGTTCGCCACGGAATCTCCAGCAGATTTCCTTCATCGTCGATCGGCGGATAGTCGATCCCTTCGCGACGACAGAGCCGAGCGTATCCCGGATGAGCCCATTCGAAGAGCAATCGGCGACGCGTCTGGGCATCGACGCGTGACTCGTCGTACATGCCCGATTTCCGGCGTTGCTGCTGCGCCTCGAAGAGGATCAGCGCTGCTGCAACCGATACGTTGAGAGACGCAACGAGCCCTTCCATCGGAATCCGCACCCTCGCCGTAGCCGCCTCGAGAGCCTCGTTCGAAAGACCGCCCCTCTCCTCGCCGAGCACGATCGCCGTCGGGACGGTGTAGTCGACCGTCCTGAAATCCTCTGCATCCGGCGACGGATCGGCGGCGACGATCGTGAACCGACGATCAAGCAGTTCCTCGATCGCGGAGCTCGAGCTCGCATGGTGGCGAATCGTCACATACCGGTGGGCTCCCTTCGCCACGTTCTGCTGGGGACGCAATCCGCCACCCTCGACGACTGCGTGTGCTTCCATCACCCCCACCGCGTCACAGGATCGGACGATCGCCGAGAAATTGTGGGGCTTGTGCACTCCCTCCAGCACGACCGTCAGATCGGGCTGCCGCCGTTCGAGAGCTTCATGCATCCGCCGGAAGCGCTCCGGGAGAATGCTCACTTACTCATCCATCGCCTCGTTCACTTCTTCGACTCGCCTGTTCTCTTCCTCCTGCATCTCCTTCGCCTTCTCCTGCGCCGATTCCACCGATTTCACGGCCGCGCTCTCCTCGGGAGGCGTGTCCGAACAACCCCCGGGGACTGCGAGAAGAATGATCAACGCCAGCATCGGAACTAACTTTCTCATCGTTTCTTCCCTCCGGTGAACAATATAGAACAATGCTATCGGCAGATTGGCCCGGGTCTGCGAGAATATTCTTCAATATGACGAGGATGGCTACCCTTTCAGGCGGACAAACGAGAATCGACCGCTTCCTCTCACTGCTCAGGATCGCGAGGAAGCCTCTGTCGAAGAACCAGAAGGAAGAGGTCGAGTCAGGACTCGCGACCACGTGCGAGGTTCTCAACGCCGGCAGCGCTCATCTCGCGTATGAAGACCAGGAAGAACCATGGATCGATCTCCTCTCGTGGACGGACGGGAACATCACGACGCGCCAGCTGAGCGCTGCCAATGCTACCCCCCTCGTCGATGAGGACTTCGCCTCGACACCCTTCTACACGGATCTGCCCACCGGCCCTGCCTTTGCCCTTTTGCGTGACGATGCGCCTCGGGTCGATCGATCGCCCATCAACCCGACCGTCGCCGCAGAGCTCGGCGACGGTCCGGTTCTCGCGGTTCCGTTTCCCGCGAGGCTGCGGCCCGGATGGATGTTCATCGAGCTCCCCGAAATCGACGAGGACACCGCCGCATGCGCAACGCTCGCCGCTGCGATCATCGGCAGCAGAATCGACCAGCTCATCGAAGCGGATCAGCTCGCACGCGCCGCGGTCGACGAGCGAATCGCCGGAATCGTCCGCGATCTTCATGACGGGTTGCTCCAGTCGTTCACCGGCGTGGTCCTTCAGCTCGAGACCGCGCATCAGTTGATCGGAGCCGAGCCGGATCGGGCGCGAGCTCTGGTGACCGGTCTGGAGTCCGTTCTCATGCATGAACAGCGGGAGCTGCGCGCGTACCTCAACGCGCTCCGCCCGGGGCGCCAGCGGATGCTCGGCGAGGTCGATCTGCTCGCACGACTCGACGAGCTCGCGCATCGCTACCAGCTGCAGTGGGGCATCACGGTCGAAGTGCACAAGCCGGAGCTCGATCCGCTCCTGCTTCAGTCGCTCGGCTGGGAAACTTACCGGCTGATCGGCGAAGCGGCGAACAACGCGGCCCGTCACGGCGGCGCAAACCGGATCATCGTCGACATCCGGCACCAGAAGGGAACGCTCATCCTGGAGATTCGAGACGACGGTCACGGTTTCGACTTCAGAGGCGAGCTCGACGGCCCGGCGATGAAATCCCAGGGTCGGGGTCCACTCTCCCTGATCGAGCGATCCGCCGAGCTCAACGGCTCGATCCGTGTAAACTCCACCGATGAGGGGAGCACGGTGACGATCGAAATCCCAGTCGGATGGAGCGCGGAGTAACGATGTCGATCACGGTCGGACTCGTCGACGATCATCGGATCATCCTGGACGGACTGCAGCAGCTTTTCACCAGGACCGACGACATCGAGGTCGTCGGCACCGCAACCGACGGGGCGGGAGCCATCGATCTTGTCCGACGAAAACGCCCGGCAGTTCTCGTCCTCGACGTCAGCATGCCCGGGGTGGGCGGAATGGAGGTTCTCAAGGTCATTCACGAAGAGAAGCTCCCGACCCGCGTCATCCTTCTGACCGCGGCCATCGAGGACGACAGGGTCGTCGAGGCGATGCGACTCGGCGTCTGGGGTCTCGTTCTGAAGGAAGCGGCCTCCGTACAGCTCGTCCGCGCGGTCCGGCGCGTCGCTCTCGGAACGCGAGCGCTGGAGGAATCACTGGTCGGCCGCGCGGTCGAGCGGATGTCGAAAGCGAGCGACAGCGAGCGGGAGCTCGCAGCGCTGCTCTCTCCCCGGGAGACCGAGGTGGTCCGAATGGTCGCGCAGGGGTTGCGGAACAAGGAGATCGCGGATCAGCTCGCGCTCACCGAGGGGACCGTCAAGTCGTACCTCCACACGATCTACGAGAAGCTCGATGTGCGAGGGCGCGTCGAGCTCACGCTCTACGCTCAGGAAAAGGGACTGGTTTAGAACGAAGAGTGAAGGGTGAAGAGTGAAGAGTGAAAGAAGAGACGCCGCGAAAGTAACCTCTCCCTACACTCACCCCGCATTCGCGAGCCACCGCCCAGATCCTTCGCCGTCCTTCGGCGGCTCAGGATGACGAGGGAGTGGGTTTCGCAAGAGCAAACATTCGTCCATGATTGTCGATTCGCGCAAAACACAACACTCGTCATTCTGAGCCAGGCGCAGCGCGGGCGAAGAATCTGGGTGGGGGCTCGTCACTCACCTCTTCACTCTTCACTCTTCACTCTTCACTCTTCACTCTTCACTCTTCACTCTTCACTCTTCACTCTTCACTCTTCACTCTTCACTCTTCACTCTTCACTCTTCACTCTTCACTCTTCACTCTTCAC
>JAHWKK010000041.1 GCA_019347945.1 Acidobacteriota bacterium
CACCCCCCCCCGCCCCGCCCCCCTCCCCCCCCACCCCGGCCGCCCCCCGCGCCCCCCCCCCCCCTCCCACGACCCCCACCCCACCCTCCACCCCCCCCCCCACCCCCCCCTCCACCCCCCCTCCCCCCCCCCGACCCCGCCTTTCAATCTCCGGCGATGACCACCCGCGGAGTCGTACGAGGCTCGTCGAAGGTGTTGTTGTCGTGGTCGTTGTACTCGAGGAACTTCGCGCGCAGGCGGGCAACCACATCGCTGTACTCCGGATCGGCGATGAGATCGTGCTCCTGGCCGATGTCGGTCGAGAGGTCGTAAAGCTCGGTCGCCTCGTTCTCGCGGTCGACCAGGAGCACCATGCTCCCCTCCCGGATCGCGCCGTCGTAGGCGAAGCCCGCCTGGTAGATCAGGAATTCATGGAGTGGACCCTTCTGTGTCCCGGTGAGGATCGGGAGCAGCGACGCCGAATCCATCGCCTGGTCCTCGGCCATGGTCTGCCCGGTCAGCTCGTACATCGTCGCCACCCAGTCGTGGTTGACGATGAGCTGGTCGGATACGGTCCCCGGGGCAATCTTCGATCCCGCGGCGGTGCCATCGCCCCATCGCACGATGAACGGGACACGATGCCCTCCTTCGTAAACGGAGGCCTTGTAGTCCCGGAACGGGCCGTTGTTGTCGTGTCGCGGATCGCCGTACTCGACGACGTTCGGCCAGAGCGCGCCGTTGTCGCTGGTGAAGAAGATGATGGTGTTCTTGAGCAGTCCCTCGTCGCGAAGCTTGGCCACGAGTGCGCCGAGCTGCATGTCGAGCTCGTAGACGACGTCGGAGGTCCTCCCGCCCGTGACTCCCTCGACCGGCCGGTCGAGCACCTCCGGATCGCCGTCGAAGTCGATCGGCGGAGTGTGCGGCACGGAGTGTGCGGCACATGGATGGCCTGCGACGAGAAGTACAGCAGGAAGAGCCGGTCGCGGCCTTCGCGCCGGTTGAGCGCGAGGTGGTCGTCGATGAACTGCATGCTCTTCGCCGTCAGGATCAGGCCCACCTGACTCGAGTCGTAGTCGACGTCGCAGCGGGCGGGCACCGTTCCCGCCTCGACGATCTCGCACGTGCCGTTGCCCGGGTCGGCACGACACCGCCGTAGCCACCGACGTCGCGGTAGCCGATGTCATCGGCGAGAAAGAAGACGACGTTCGGCAGTGAGCGCGCCTCCTCGGGTTTCGCCTCTGCAACCGCGAGGAATACCAAACAGACGACTGCAAGCGTGACGCGTTTCTTCACGACGCCCCCTTATTATTCCTTCCGATCATGCTGTTCTGATGTGAATCTCTGACTCCTGGTTGCTGAATCACGAACCTGACCACGGTAGAGACGCGGCCGGCGATCGTCAAACCCCCGATTCGAGCACGCCCCTCGCTTGTGGGAACATCTCAGCAAGCTACTCGGTGGGTGCCCGCGTCTCCTTCTCAACCTGGCGCGGCAGACATACGGAGAAGACGGTACCGGTCGATTCGGACGAGGCGACTTCGATCGTTCCGCCGTGAGCGATTACGATCTGGCGCGCGATGTAGAGACCAAGCCCGATTCCTCCGCGGCGGTAGTTCGATCCGGGCATTGACGTGGCGCGAATGAAGGGATCGAAGAGCGTTGGAAGCGCAGATGACGGGATCACCGGCCCTTGATTCGTGACGGTCACGAGAACCTTCGAACCGTCGCTTCTTGCCACGACTTCGATGGCACTGCATTCATCACCATGCTCGATCGCGTTACTGACCAGGTTGGACACAACCTGCCGGAGTCGCGCAGCATCCCACTGCCCAGTGACGTCGCCGACCGCCTCGAAGTGCACCCTGCAATCAGGATGGGCGGCTCGGAGCTCTTCCAATACCTTCTGGAAAAGGTTGCGGAGATCCACTGGCGCGACAGAAAGCGGCATGCCGGCACCGAGCCGCGTTCGCGTGAAGTCGAGCAGATCGTGAATCATCCCGGTCATCACCTGGCCGAAGCCCGCCATCCGTGAGGCGATTTGGGTGTTCTCTTCGTCGAGCTGCCCCGATCGCGCCAACAGATCAGCCGAAAGCATCATCGAGTTCAGCGGCGTGCGTAGGTCGTGACCCAACGTAGCAAGAAAGAGCTCGCGGGATTCATCGACACGACTCGTGTAACTTCTTACAGCTTCGGCAAGCGACTGGTCCATGGACTCGTTGAATCGGGTGAGGTCCTCCAGGTCACGTTCGTCGGCATCGCGAACTTCTCCCTCCCAAAGTCGGAGCACGCTGGCGCGTAAGGCGCGATACTCGGATACGACCTCGATGAGGTTGAAACCCTCGCCCAGTCTCTCGATGGCGTGCTCATGGGAAGCGCTATCCAGATGCTCACTCTCGGCACCCCCGCCGCCGTGGCCCTTGGATTTCGCAGATTGCTGCTGCGGAGTCTGAGAAGAGACCATGTCGTCTGCAGTGACGCGAAGGATGCCCTCGGCATGGTCCCGGAGCGCGACTACGCTCAACTCGGAGCCTGGCGTCAGGTTGCGTGCAAACTCTTCCCACTCGGCGAGGATTGCCTCCAGGTTCGAGAGAATGAAATCAGCTAAGCGCATGCGACTTCGAGTCACGATCGTCACCACCCAGGGCGTCGATATGACGCGAGGGCGATGCGTCGTGTGCTGCTGGCACGCAGAGCCTACCGAGCAGTAATAGAATCTACGATTTACACCGGAGGGTCAACGGCGGCATGACCGTTAGCTGAATGACTGCCCGGAGTTTCAAAGGCTGTGATCGCCCGTCAACCGTTCCATGGCCTAAAGTTGCATACGGTCCGAAGCCACGTGGCGATGCCGGGAATGATGATAACCGTCCGCGCGGCGATGAGGTGGCTACTGGCCAAACAGCGGACGATGTCTTAGCGAAGGTGAAGCTCCGCTCTCGCGGTCAACATCTCGTGAGCCGTCAATGGGCTCGCTATCCGGCCTTGCGAGCGAGGTAAGCCTTGATTCTGGACCAGTAGTGGTCGCGCCAGGCCTGTTCGGTCTCCGGGATCAGCTCTTTCGGAACGCCGCGATGGACCAGCACCAAGTCGGTCCCGCCATCAGGCGTTGCCGTCAGCGTCACCGCAGCCATCGAGAAGATGCCCTCGGGGAATCGGCGATGACGCCAGGCCTGAACGATGCGTCGCCCGGGAACGAGGTCGACGTTGATTCCGGTGACATCACTCTCACCGATGGAGAACATCCCGCCAATCTTCCTGCTGATACTCGCCTGCCTGCCGGTGAATGCGCTGTGCTTTCGCGAGTCCGCCAGCAGATCGTAGACGGTCGCCGGATCCGCCTTGAACTTCACGCGCTGCTTGATGGTCTTGCACATGGTTACCTCCTCTGCCCGTTCCAGCGTATCTCCTTCAACGGCCGAACGTCGATCAGCGATCGTCAGCGACACGGTGAGTCGCGACATCTGAAGGCCCCGGAGAGCTGGCTGGGAGGCAGGGACGAAGTTCGAACCGCACTGCTGCCGTGCCGTCCGTGATGCGTCCGCGACCACCAGAGCGCGGATGCTGTCGTCCGGACAAACCGGCCGCCGCTCTCAGCTGCGGTCGCGGGGCGGAAGAGGGCCGCCGGAAAGCGACATGTAGGTGAGCTCGGGCCTGCAGTTGATTCTGATCGGAGCATCACTGAAGCCGACTCCACGGTTCACGTAGAGCCGGTTGCCCGGCTGCCCGAACGACGGGTCGGCGATCCATCCATCGGCGTGGGTCTCGCCCTCCCGCACGATCGATATCCAGCTCCAGTGCGAAGACCAGGGGAGGCGGATCTGTCCTCCATGGGTATGTGCCGCCAGCGCCAGCGGTGCGGCGCCTGCAGGCAGTCGGGTGAACGACTCCGGGTTGTGCATGAACACCACTCTTGGGGCCGCGAATGGAACCTGCCGCAGTGCTTCAGTGGGATTCGCCTTTCCCGCCCACTCGGAGCCGATACCGACCAGGTACAACGGCTCAACGCCCTCGCGCTCACCCGTGCGATTCAGAGCGAGGGCTTCATTCTCGAGCACGCGCGCTCCCGCACGTTTCAACGCCTCCTCGACCGCACGTGCGAGCTGATCGTTGCGAGTGTCGTCGTCGACGTCGACGGAGTAATCGTGGTTCCCCAGCACGGCGAACGTCGGGATTCCCGCAGACTTCAGGGGCGAGACAATCTCGACGACGGTCTCCAGCTGCTCGGAGGAATCAGCGGCGGCCTTGTACACGAAGTCTCCTGCGAGCAGAACCGCCGCCGGCCGCGCCTCGACCACCTGTCGAATCATTCGTCGTGCAGTTCCTGTGTTGGCTCCCCACATCCCCACCTGATAGTCGGCAAGAACAGCGATACGTTGTCCCTCCCATTCATCCGGAAGACCGGGGATGACCCCACTCTCCTGCCTCGTATCGATCAGCCTGGGCTCGATGAGGAACCCCCAGACGGCCAGGCAAATGACGACGCCAAGGAGCGTGTAGCCCGCGTACTTTATCAAGCGCACCCGGTGATCCCTCGAGTGCTCACGACGCACAAGGGAGGCGAATGGTAAATGTCGCTCCCTTCCCCTCCCCCTCACTCCTCACCTCGACCGAGCCGCGGTGCAATTCGATGATGTGCTTGACGATGGAGAGTCCGAGACCGAGCCCGGCGAATCGCCTTTCCGTAGCCTGGGCCCGTTGCTCGAAGACGTGGGGGAGAAACTCCGCTGAGATCCCCTCGCCCGTGTCGGACACCGCGATGATCCCGAACGACCCGTCGCGCGACAAACGGGTTTCGATCGAGCCGCCGGCCGGAGTGAATTTGACGGCATTGTTGAGGAGGTTGCTGAGTACCTGACGCAGGCGCGCCACGTCGGCGTCGACGAAGACGGGCTCGTCGACTTGTTTTCTGAGCGAGATGTCATTGGCCACTGCGATGGGCCGCATGCCGCTCACGCTGTCCTCGATGACGTCCCGCAGATCGACCCTCTCCGCGGTGATGGCGAATTTGTTGGTGATGATCCGCGAGACATCGAGCAAGTCGTCGATCAGTTGAGCCTGAACCGAAGCGCTGCTCGCAATGGAGCGCGCCGCTTCCGAGATCAGCGGGGCATCAGGACTATCCGCCAGCAGCTGCGCCCATCCCGTGATCGACGTCAGAGGCGCACGCAGCTCGTGCGAGACGGCGCTGAAAAAATCGTCCTTCGCCTCAATGGCGTTCCTCGCCTCCTCGTACAACTGATTCATCTGCTCGGCCAGCGACTGGGATCGAACGTTGGCCACGACGAGATTCCCGTTGGCTTCGCGAAGGGCGTCCATGAGTCCTTCGAGCTCTGCCCGGACGTCGTCGGCCGTCTGTTCCCGGCTTTCCAGCTGCGCTTCCTGAGCTTCGATCGCGTCTTCGCGAGACTGGAGAGCCTGTTCGCGCTTGCGCACCTGCGCGTCAGGGTCGCGCTCGCTGTGATCTTTTCGGCGTTTCGGCATCGTCAAGGCTTCTTCTTCCGCGTTCGCGGCTCTCTTACCGGAGGAGCGGCACCTGAGCTGTCGTAGGGATGACCCGTGAGGAGTCCATTGTAGTCCTTCAGCGGCGCACCAACCACGATGCCGGTCTTGTTGATCTCGTAGGCGCGGATTTCTTTGCTGTGCTCACTGCCGCGCACCTTCACCACCGAGATCACCCGCTGCAGAGCCCCCTTCAGCTCGATGTAGCGCTGCATGATGATCACGTCGGTGAGAAACGCCGTCCCGTGCGGACTGAACCGGAGCTCCGTGTAAGTGTCCTCCAGTTCGGCGGTCATCATCATCGTGACGCCCATCCCGGTCAGGACGGCGACCATGCGGTAGAGCGATTCGCGGAAGTCCTGCCGAAACGTCGGGGCGAGCGCCAGCTCGAACCCGGAGAGAGAATCGACGACCAGCCGCCGGGCCTTCAGGCGCTCCACCTGTTCGACGAGCTCATAGAGAGTCTCGTCGATCGACAGATCGAGCGGCCGTGAATGGAGGACGCCGACTTTTCCGTCCTGGATCATCTTTCCGAACTTGTGGCCGCCCGGGGGCGTCTGTGAGTATTCGTTGGGACGCTTCTCGAAGACGGCGAGGATGCCGGGCTCGTCGTGGCGAATCCCGGCCATGATGAACTCCGTAGCCAGAACGCTTTTGCCCGAGCCGGACGGGCCGGCAACGAGCACCGAGTACCCCTCCGGAATGCCCCCGCCGAGCATCTCGTCCAGTTCGTCGATGTCGAGCATGAGACGTTTGCGCGATTCGCGTTCCATATCGTCGGATGGACCGACGATGACTCGCGGGAACACATCGATGCCCCCGCTCGTGATTCGAAAGGTGTGCAGGCCGGGAACGGGACCCTGTCCGCGCATCTTCTTCACCTGAATCTTCCGGACCATCGAATTGCGGTCCAGACTCTGGTGCAGCCACAGCAGCCCGTCGGCCACGGTGAAGACCGGATCGTGCTCTGCTTCGTTCGGCTGATACTCGCCGATGAGAAACGTCGTGGCCTCCCATCCGGTCAGGCGGATGGCCAGTTGCTGTACGAAGCTCTGGAGGTTCAGACCTCCGTCCCGCGATCCCTCGGCCACCTGCGCGACCGTTCGAAACGAATCGACGAACACGAGGCCCGGGTTTGTCGCCTCGACTTCCGCGGTGATCCGCTCGAGCAGCTGATCGAGCGTTCCCTCCACGATGTCCTGTCCGACGCTGACGAAGCTGATCGAGTCGCCGACGCGATCCTGATCGAAGAATTCATACTGCTGCTGATATCGCAGCATTTTCAGTGGAGGCTCGCCGACGACCGTGAAGTACACGGCTCGCCGCTCGGGAGTGGCGAGCCCGAACATGATCTGGTGCGCGAGCGTGGTCTTGCCCGAGCCCGGAACTCCGACGATGAGATTGAAGGAGAACTCCGGCAACCCTCCGCCCAGAATCTGGTCGAGCCCCGGCACACCGGTCGGAAGCTGTCGAATTGCAACTTTGTCGGTCATACTTTTTTCCTCGTCGGCCGTGCGTCGGAAAACCCGTCGGGCCACGCCTTTTCCAGGTACCGCGTCGTCAGGGATCCACCGATCAGCGTGGTGAGCAGTTCTGCAAACGTCGCGAACATCGCGGCCGCAGCGTCGGTTGCCTCCGAAGGAGCCTGCCGCTCCAGCCAGACAGTCATCCGAGCAAACGGCTCGCCCGCCGGTGAGTCGTCGCCACTGCGCTCGTCGACTGGGAACTCGCGTTGGGTCAGATCGAAGGCCCGTCCCCAAAGCGCCTGGACACCGGCCGAGCTGATGAGCGGAGCGAGGACGGCGACGAGCTCGTCGTGCGTGAGACGTGCTGCCGCAACCACCGCGCCCGCATCGGTCGAAGATCCGACGCGGCGCTTGATCAGGCGCGCGAGACGCTGCCGCAGGATGGTCGTTCCCGGTGACGTCATCCCTCTCAATCTATGTCGGAAAGCCGACGGAGACTATCGAAAACGTGGGAGAGAGGCGCGCACCACGCCGCCTCGGCTCATGCCTTCCGGCCCCGTGCCCTTCGACGACTGGAAACCAGTTCATGCCTCGGTGGCATGCACGTCATTCGCCAAACAGGCAACGTCTGGCTCGCTCGGCCAAATAGCGGCAAAACGAAGTCACCGCGCCACTTATCGAGAGCGAGACGACGATTCGGCGGAGCTTGTGTTCGAGACCGGAGGGATTGGCTGGGAGACAGGGAGTCGAACCCCGATTGACCGGTCCAGAGCCGGTTGTCTTACCATTAGACGATCTCCCAGAACCGTCTCGCGCTGGCCTTCAACGATCGTCGTCCGGGGACAATTCCAGTCCCTGTCGAACCTCCGAACCGGCTCGTGCAAACATTTCGATTCCGAGTTGACTCAGCCCGCCCCCCGGATAGAATGACCACCAGCCTTAATCCGAACGAGCTCGAAAGTCGTTTCGACCGGGGGTAACGCATGACCGCGCTGGATCACCGAGACGAGGATCTCCTCAACGCCCTTCGAGAAGAGTTCCCGATCTCGTCGACGCCTTACGCCATCCTCGGTCAGAAGACCGACATGTCGGAAAAGGAAGTGATCAAGCGGATCACGCGAATGTCCGCCGCCGGTGTGATCCCCGCGATCCAGGCGACCTTCGATCCCCGGGCTGTCGGCTGCCAGATCGATCTGGTCGTTGCGCGAGTCACCGAGGAGAAGCTCGACGACGCGGTCCAGTTGATCAACTCCCACCCCGGAGTCTCCCAGAACTACCTCCGGAACCACGACTACAACCTCTGGTTCACCCTCTGCCTCCCTCACGATTCGAGCGCCTCGCTCGACCAGACGGTCGAATTTTTCGCCCAGCGACCCGAGATCGACTCGATCATCCGGCTGGAAGCGCTCTCGAGCTGGAAGGAGGGCGCCGCCATCACCCAGAGCGAGAGCGACGGCTGGATGCCGAACGAGAGCCAGCGGAGAATGATCGCGGTACTCGAGGGAGGGATTCCGCTGCAGCCGCGTCCATTCGATTCGCTCGCCCGCCAGGCGTCGGTCGGCTCCACCGAGCTGATCGAGTTCGCCGCCAGAATGCGGGACGAGAACCGTGTCCGGCGTCTCGGCCCGGTGATCCGCCAGCCAGGGTCCCCGAGGTTCAGCACCTACGCGATGGGGCTGTGGCAGGTCGATCCAACGGAGGTCGAGGAGGTCGCCCGCATTTTCTCGAACCATCCGAGGGTGACCGGCGCCACGGTCCGGCGGACCGGCACCGACTGGCCATGGAACGTCTTCACGATCATTCAGGGTCGGAGCGTCGATGAATGCGAGTCGGCGATGGCCGAGCTGGCCAACCGCTCCGCGGTGGAACAATCCCTGACTCTTTTCCCGTTGCGCGAGTTCAAGCGGTCTCGGATCACCCTGTTCCCCGAGGGTCTCGATCAGTGGGAGCACAAGTACCTCGGGGGTTCGCGGATCGCGGCTTCCTGAAGAGCTTTACGAACAACGATTTTTCGCGCGGAATCCGATATCTCCCATGATGGATCTCATTCTCGACAAGTCGCTCCTCCCGATTGCCGAAAAGGTGATGGCCGGGGAGCGCCTCGACGCACAGGATGGACTCACCCTCTTCCGGAGCGACGACGCGATCAGCGTCGGCAGACTGGCCAATCACGTACGCGAGCGTCTCAACGGCGACGACACCTTCTACACCGTCAACCGCTACATCAATCACACCAACGTCTGCGTCGTTTCGTGCAAGCTCTGCGCATTCGCCGTCCGCCCGAAAAAAGAGGGTGGCTGGACGTACTCAGCCGAGGAGATCGTCGAGCAGGTTCGACCTTCGATCGAGCATGGGCTCCGCGAGCTTCACATCGTCGGCGGACTCCACCCGTGGCTGAAATTCGACTACTACACCGGCCTGCTCTCGACGCTCAAGCGCGAGTTCCCGGAGGTCCACCTGAAAGCCTTCACCATGGTGGAGATCGATTTTCTCGCGAAGATCTCGAAGCAAACTCTCGACGACACGATCAACGCTCTCCGCGAAGCCGGACTCGACTCCTGCCCCGGAGGAGGTGCCGAGATCTTCCACGACGAGATTCGCGACGAGATCTGCGACCACAAGATGAGTGGAGACCGATGGCTCGAGGTTGCCCGCCGCTGTCACCAGCTCGGTCTGCGAACCAACTGCACGATGCTCTACGGCCACATCGAAAGCTACGAGCACCGCGTCGATCACATTCTCCGACTGCGGGAGCTTCAGGACGAAACCCGAGGCTTCAACTGCTTCGTGCCGCTCCACTTTCATAAGGAGAACACGGTTTACGAAGATCAGATCGATGAAGCCTCACCGCTCGACGACCTTCGTACGATCGCCGTTTCCCGGCTTCTCTTCGACAACATCGATCACATCAAGGCCTATTGGATCGGAATGGGAGAAAAGATCGCTCAGATGGCGCTCGCCTTCGGTGCCGACGATCTCGGGGGAACGATCTCCGATGAGCGGATCTTCAAGATGGCGGGATCCGAGACCGACGCGAGCACGATGACGCGTCAGAAGCTCGAGGATCTGATCCGGGCGGCCGGACGCGTGCCCGTCGAGACCGACCCGCTATACAACCCGGTGACGCGTGCCGCCTGAGCGGTACCCGACCATCCCATACACACGCCAACGACTCGAGCCGTCGCAGATGGTCGAGCGCCTCGAAACAATGCTCGCCCGGTATCGGGAAAGGCGCTCGGTCCGCGAATTCTCCCTCGAGCCGGTTCCGATCGAAGCCATCCGGCTCGCGATCGAGATCGCTAACACCGCTCCGTCCGGCGCAAACATGCAGCCGTGGACCTTCGTCGTCGTCACCGATGATGAGATCAAGCGACGGATCCGCGAGAGTGCCGAGCAGGAGGAGAAAATCAACTATGGCGGCAGGATGCCGCGGGAGTGGCTCGATGCTCTCGCACCGCTTCAGACCGACTGGCGGAAGGAGTTCCTCGAAACGGCTCCCGTCCTCATCGTCGTTTTCGCACGGGATTTCGGCGTCGTCGACGGCGTCCGACGAAAGCACTACTACGTCACCGAATCGGTCGGCCTCGCAACAGGAATGCTGCTCGCAGCCCTCAATGAAGCGGGTCTCGCCACGCTGACCCACACGCCGAGCCCGATGAAGTTCCTCGCCCGGATCCTCGAGCGCCCCCCCGGCGAACGGCCGTTCCTACTCATTCCGGTCGGATATCCCGCCGATGGATGCCGCGTCCCCGACATCAGAAAGAAGTCGGGGGACGAAGTCACCGTCATCCTCTGAAAGGCCAGGCCTCCGAACAGGCCTTCAACAGGCAACGCCTCCTGTCAGGATCCTGCGCAACCGGGCGGGCGTCGTCCGCAGGACGGAGACGGCTGTGTGCCCGACGATCACGGCGCCGGTTTCGGCCGTTCGCGGACGAGCTGGTTCTCGTAGAGGGCCACGACCTCTTCGATGTCGGAGATCTGATCGACACTCTTGTCGGTCCTCCACCGCGCAATCCGAGGAAAGCGGAGCGCATATCCGGACTTGTGTCGCTTCGACTCCTGGATCCGGTCGAATGCGATCTCCAGCACCACCGTCGGCTCGACGATGTGCACAGGTCCATGGCGGCTGAGTGTCGTCGCTTTGAAGTGCTCCGTCAGCTGCGCGATCTCGACGTCGGTCAGGCCG
The DNA here is from genome assembly GCA_019347945.1 of Acidobacteriota bacterium. Taxonomy (NCBI): domain Bacteria; kingdom Pseudomonadati; phylum Acidobacteriota; species Acidobacteriota bacterium. The sequence continues at coordinate 11,131 of JAHWKK010000041.1, forward strand.
GAATATGCTTTCCCGATGTTGACCAGCACGTTGTCGCGCCGGACCGCGAACGTGAGATCCGACAATACGTCACGCCGCTTTCCGTGACCGTATTGTGCGGCCGTCACGACGCAGTCGAGCGTACCCAGCGCCTTCTTGTATTTCAGCCACGTACGCCCGCGCCGGCCCGGCGTGTAGATTGATCGAGGATCCTTCAGAACCAGGCCCTCGTTGCCTCTCTCCCGCGCAACATCAAAAGCACCTTTGATCTCCTCGACCGTCTCGACGGGCCTCTGATCTCCTGGAACGATCGCATCGCCCGCCGAATCGCACGATCCGACCAGAAGAGAGAGCCTCTCGAGCAGCGGCAGCTCGAGCAGGGTCTTCCCTTCCAGCCAGACGATGTCGAACGCGTAGTAGCGCACCGGGGTGCTCTCGAGCAATCGTGGCGTCAGCTTTCTCCGGCCGATGCGCGGTTGCAGCCGTGCGAAAGGCAGGACGTGACCAGCGAAGGCGACGATCTCCCCGTCGAGAATGACCGGGGGCAGCCCCGCGCAACTTTCGACGATCTCGGGAAACCTGGGAGCGATGTCGTCGAGCGTTCGCGAGTAGATCTTCGCGCGCGTGCCGTCCCAGTGAATCTGTGCGCGGATCCCGTCGTATTTGTCATCCGCCATCACGACCGGCCCGAGCTGCTCCACAATCTTCGCAGGACTCTCCTCCGGCTGTGCCAGCATCATCCCGATCGGATGAAAGAGGCGGATCCCGACTCCGGCGAGGTCGCCGTTTTTCGCCCGCACTGCCGCTTCTCCGAGGTCGCTGGTCAGCATGTTCGCGCGACGGACATCCGAGAGCCGCCGGCCGAATGCCTTCGCGATCGACGACTCGACGAGACCCTCGCGCAGCCCGATTCGCAGCTCGCCCGTGAGAATCTTGGCGAGATACCGAGCTTCGTCCGCGTCGAGCCTGGCCATCAGCTTCACGAGGATCTCCCCCTTCTCGTTGGTTCCGTTCGTCGCGGCGATCCTCTCCAGCTCGGCGGCGACATCACCCAGGGTCAGACCCTCGGAAGGTCTGCCTTCGAAGAACGGGGCGATCCCCTCTCCCAGATCCCCCCTGTCGTGGATCCTCGCCTCGATCTCCTCTCTTGGACCGCCGGTAATCGACGATGCCGCCTCGACGATCCTCGACCATCCGATCCCGACCGTCCGCTCGTCGTACTGGGGAAAAACCCTTCCCGAGAAGAAGACCGACGCAGAGGCGAGCTCCTCCTCGGAGAGCCCCGAGAGATATTCGGCAAGGAGCGCCTCTTTGGCCAGTTTTCCGCCGACATCCGCCACCCGATCCGCGACCTCTGCAAAGTCTCGAAACATCGGCCTTCCGACTGAGCGAACTCCACGCCACGAACGCCAGCCCATGGATGAACAGGTCCTGGTACCCGTTTTGAGCGGTTCTGGCGTGTCGATTGCACTAGTTATTGTTAGTAAAATAACTCCCCCGAAAGGAGCAAAAACATGCTGAAGTTCCTCGGAAATATCGTTCGATTCCGGCTCGGGCAGAAAGCCGCGAAGAAGACCGCGCGAGCAGTCGGTCTCAAGTGGATCGCGAAACCGATCGGGCTGTTCGGAGGACTCAAGGCAGTCCGTTGAGCAGGAATTGAACGCAATATCGAGCCAGACCACGGCGAACGAATGCCGTGGTCTTTTTTTGTTCCCCGAGCCGAAGAGCCTCAGCGGTTCCACAAATGTGATGGGTTAAGATCAGAACCGGCGCGGCGCTCGTGACGAAACGAAACCTCGGACTGATGCTTCTCGAATCGAACCTCATCGATGAGGTGCAGATGAAGATTGCGCTAGCCGAGCAGAGCCGGACCGGGAAGCGCTTCGGCTCGACTCTGGTCGATCTGAAGTTCATCGATGAGAACGTTCTCGCAGCCTTCCTCTCGAAGCAATACGACGTGCCGTGCATCAGCCTGCTGAACGTTCACGTTCCACGGCTGCTGGTCCGGCAGTTTCCCTTCTGGCTCGCAGCGAAGACCAGCTCGGTGCCGGTCGCACTGAAAGGGGACGATCTCGAGGTCGCGATGGCGGATCCGATGGACGGCGACGCGGTCGGACTCATCCGGGAGACGATCGGTCGGCCGATCATCCCGCTGATCGCGCCTCAGAGCTCGATCCGGAAGATGCACATGGCTCTCTACCCGCAGGCCAGCGGTTCTCCGGACGACACGCTGGCGATGGAAACCGGCCGCGACTCGATCAATGACCCGATGTTTCGCGAGCTGATCGATGAGCTCGACGTCGATGGAAGACTCGAACGAATCGAGACGCGACTCGACGAGGTCTGGACAATTCTGGAGAAAGTGCTTCGCAAGGTCGAGGCAATTCAGGCAGCCACGCGCGAGAAGTGAAGAGATCTAGAGAAGAGTGAGGAGGCCGGCTTTTCTTTCACTCTCCACTCTTCACCCTTCACTCTTCAGATTCTCCTCCATCAGCTCGGCCTGCGCCGCGGCAAGCCGCGCGATCGGCACTCGATAAGGCGAGCAGGAGACGTAATCGAGACCGACCGAGCGGAAAAACCGGATCGAGTCCGGCTCTCCACCGTGCTCTCCGCAGATTCCGACCTTGAGCTTCGGATTCGTCGCGCGCCCCTTCTCGGTTCCGATCCTGACGAGCGATCCGACGCCCTCCGTATCGAGCGATTCGAACGGATCGCGATCGAGAATCCTCTGATCGAGATAAGTCGGCATGAACGAACCGACATCATCGCGGGAAAAGCCGAAGGTCATCTGCGTGAGATCGTTCGTTCCGAATGAGAAGAAGTCGGCGCTCTCGGCGATCGCATCCGCGACCAGCGCCGCGCGCGGCACCTCGATCATCGTCCCGATCACGACCGGAATCTCGACACCTTCCTCTCTGCAGACTTCCTCCGCGACGCGCTGGATCAGCTCCCGTACATTCCGCAGCTCGATCGTCGTTCCAACCAGAGGGACCATGACTTCCGGCCAGACCTCGACTCCCTCTCTCCTGACGAGCACCGCTGCCTCATAGATCGCCCGGACCTGCATCTCGTAGATCTCCGGATTGGTCACTCCGAGCCGGCACCCGCGGTGTCCCAGCATCGGATTGACTTCATCGAGCTCCGCCACCTTTTCCCGAAGCTCGATGAATCCCCAGCCGAGATCGCGCGCCATCGCGGAAATCTGCGCCTCCGTGTGCGGAAGGAATTCGTGAAGCGGCGGGTCGAGCAGCCGGATCGTCACCGGCTTTCCATCGAGCGCCCGGAAAATCCCCGCGAAGTCCTCGCGCTGATACGGCAGGAGCTTCGCCAGCGCCTTCCGCCGCCCCTCCTCGTTTCGAGCGAGGATCATCTCGCGAACCGGTGTGATCCGCTCCTCCTGGAAGAACATGTGCTCGGTGCGGCACAGCCCGATCCCCTCGGCGCCGAACAGACTGGCGACGCGTGCATCGTGCGGCGTGTCCGCATTGGTACGAACGCCCATCCGGCGCACTTCGTCCGCCCACTTCATCACTCGGTCATAGCGCTGGAAGGTCTCCGACTCCTCCGGCTTCATCGTGCCATCGACGAGAACCTGAAGGATCTCGGACGGCCGGGTCGTGATCTTTCCGTGAAACACCTCCCCGGTGCTCCCGTCAATCGAGATCCAGTCACCCTCTTCGAGTGGGGAGCGGTCCGGAGAAACCCTCATCTGCACTCGCTGGTAATCGATGCGGATCTCGCCGGCGCCGACGACGCACGGTTTTCCCATCCCCCTCGCGACAACCGCGGCATGAGAAGTCAGCCCCCCTCGCGTGGTCAGGATCCCGGCCGCAACATGCATCCCGGCAATGTCCTCGGGGGAGGTCTCGATCCGGACGAGGACGACGGGATCGGATCCCGAGCCCGCCATCTGCTGCGCCCGTTCGGCACTGAAAGCAATTCTTCCCGCTGCGGCGCCGGGCCCCGCCGGCAGTCCCCGCGCGATCAGGCGATCCTCCCGGATCCCCTTCTCCTTCTCCTTCTGATCGAAGATCGGAGCGAGCAGCTGGCTGAGCGATCCCGCCTCGATGCGCCGCAGCGCCTCCTCCGGCTCGATCACTCCCTCATCGACCATCTCGCAGGCGATTCGAACCGCCGCGAATCCCGTCCGCTTGCCCGTTCTCGTCTGGAGCAGATAGAGCCTGCCCGACTCGACGGTGAACTCGATGTCCTGCATGTCGCCAAAATGAGCCTCCAGCTTCTGCTGAACCTCCATCAGCTCCCGATAGGCGGCCGGCATCGATTCCTCCAGCGAGTCTCCCGGATGCCGCGCGCGCTCCTTCGAGATCGGCCGGGGAGTTCGAATGCCCGCGACGACGTCCTCTCCCTGAGCGTTCGGCAGGAACTCGCCGTAGAAGCGCCGCTCGCCCGTCGAGGGATCTCGCGTGAACGCCACACCCGTCGCGCTCCCTTCCCCCATGTTCCCGAACACCATCGACTGGACGTTCACCGCGGTTCCCCATTCGTCGGGGATTCCATTGAGACGCCGGTACGTGACGGCTCGCTTGTTGTTCCAGGAGTCGAAAACGGCCCGGATCGCGCCCCACAACTGGTCGTCGACGTCCTGGGGAAACGGTTTGCCCGACTGCTCCTCGACGATCGCCTCGTACTTCTCGATCAGCTTGCGCAGGCCGTCGGGCGGAATCTCCGCGTCGGTCTCCACGCCCGCCTCTTCCCGAATCGCGTCGAGCACCTGCTCCATCGCACCGTGGTCCAGACCGAGCACGACATTCGAGTACATCTGGATGAAGCGACGGTACGAATCGAGCGCGAACCGCTCATCGCCCGACGCCGCGGCGAGTCCTTCGACGGTCCCGTCATTCAACCCGAGGTTGAGGATCGTGTCCATCATGCCGGGCATCGAGGCGCGGGCGCCGGATCGAACCGAGACCAGGAGCGGACGCTTCGTATCCCCGAGCCCCTTTCCGGTCGCCTTCTCGAGCGCTTTCAGATTCCGGGCGACTTCCTTCTCGAGACCCTCAGGGAGCTCGCCACCTTTCGCGACGTATTCGACGCAGGCCTCGGTCGAGATCGTGAATCCGGGCGGCACCGGGACTCCGATTTTCGTCATCTCGGCAAGCCCCGCACCCTTCCCGCCGAGAAGATGTTTCATCTTCCCGTCGCCCTCGGCCTTGCCGTCGCCGAAGAAATAGACCCATCGCTTATCCGGCATCAGATCTCCCCGGCTCCCTCTCGCAAGAACTTCTCCAGTGCCTCATCAGTCCTTCGAAGCAAGCGATTTCCTGTCCACCACGATTCGGGTGACGTCGCCGATCGGCCGCACTCCCGAAGCGGCCTTCTGCAGAAGCGCGATCCTGTTCTCCCGGATCGCCACGTCTTCGACGTTGACCATCACATCTTCGAAAAATCGTTCGAGGTCACCGGCCATACCCGCAAACGTCTGCAGCGCTCTCAGATGGTTCCGTTCCCGGATCGATTCGGCGATCTGCTGATTCACGAGCTCGACCAGCTCCGCCAGCCCCTTCTCGGAATCGTGCTCGAGCAGATCGACTCGCAACGTCCCCTCGAAGCCTTCCGGCGTGATGTTGGCGATCCGCCGGGCCGAGTCGAGAATCGAGAGGAAGTCCGGACGCTCGCGAACCTCCCGCAGCGCGCGAACCCGGGCTTCCAGATCGGGAAGGTCCTTCTCCCAACCGGCTGCTACCGCTGCGTCGATCTCGTCATATGCGAACCCCCCGTCGAGCTCGAGGATCGAACGGACCCGTTCCTCGAGAAATGCGGTGAGCTTTCGTGCGGCTTCCTCCTCCGTGACGGGGAAGTCCCCGGAGAGCCCGGCAATCGCCTTCCGAATCAGCGCGCCCGTGTCGAGAACCAGCCGTCCCTCCGCGCCGCCGAAAAGAATACGAATGATGCCCTGCGCCGCCCTCCGCAGAGCGAACGGATCACGCGAGCCGGTGGGCTCGAGACCGAGCAGGAAGAAGCCGGCCAGCGTGTCTGCGCGGTCCGCGAGCGACAGGATCATTCCGAGCTCGCCCCGCGGAAGAGGATCGTCGATCGACTGCGGCAGATACTGGTCATAGACCGCCTGCCAGACCTCCTCCGCGTATCCTTCCTCCCTGGCGTAGATGCCGCCGATCCGACCCTGAAGCTCGGTCAGCTCCTTCACCATCTCGGTCACCAGATCGGCCTTCATGATCCCCGCGGCCGTAGTGACGGCTTCGCGCGAAACCTTGCTCGAAGAGACCTCCCGGATCCACTGAGCGAGCTTCTCGATCCGTTCCGTCTTCGCTCCGTAGTCTCCGAGCTTCTCCTGAAACTGGAGATGCCGGAGCTGCTCGCCGCGATCTGCCAGGGGCGTCTTCCGGTCCTGCCTGTAGAAGAAGAGAGCATCCGCGAACCGCGCGTTGGTGACGAACGCATTGCCGCTCGCCGCGAGACCCTGAGGATCGTCGGGAGCATCCATGACCGCCAGAAACGAAGACGTCAGTTTTCCCTCGCGCGTGATCGGAAGCTGCTTCTGATGGACTCGCATCACGGTGGTCAGAACTTCGGCGGGGAGCTCGAGATACTCCTCTTCGAACTCGGCCCGGACCACCCCCGGAAACTCCGTCAGAAACTTCCACTGATCCCAGATCGAGCCATCCTCCGCGGCAGAACCACCCGCCTCGGAGGCGAGCGCGGCAGCCCGCTCCCTCAATGTCGCGGCCCTCTCGTCTGAAAGGCAGACGACGCTGGCCTCGGCGAGCGCTTCGACGTACGAGTCGTAGCCGGCTACCTCGATCGGATCGTTCGATGATCGAGTCCGATGGCCGAAGGTGCTGCTTCCCGATTCGACGCCGAAAATCGACAGCGGAACGACCTTGCCATCGAACAACGCCACGACCCCATGCACCGGCCGGATCCATTCGTGATCCTGTCTCCACCGCATCATCTTCGGCCAGCGGAGCTTCTCGAAAACCGCCGGGATCTCACCGGCGAAGAATCCAGCCGCCGTCTCGCCCGCCACCCTCTTCGTCACCCAGACGTAGCCGTCGCGCTTTTCGACGTCCTTTTCCGATGCATCGCTTTTGCGGAGGAAGCCCTCGAGCGCTTTGGTCGGCTTTCCGTTCGC
>JAHWKK010000042.1 GCA_019347945.1 Acidobacteriota bacterium
ACCTGCTTCCCCACCACCACCCGCGCCTATCGCAACACCCACCACTGGCAGAAGACACGCGCCGAAGCCAGGCTCGACTGGTTCATCAAGCACGGTCCTGTCTGCGCAGGCTGGCAAAGGGACCCCCCCCCCCCCCCCCCCCCCCCCCCCCCCCCCCCCCCACCCCCCACCCCAACCACCCACCCCCACAAACCAACCCCAAATTCCGCTTACTCCACCTCACACCCCCCCCGACCCCGTCTTTCTCCTCCTTCGAAGCCTTTCCGGCTTCGGATCACCAGCCGAACCGGGGTTCCGAAGAGTCCGAGCTCTTCGCGAAACGTGTTCTCGAGGTATCGGCGATACGAAAAGTGAATCGGCTCGCTCGTGTTCGAGAAGAGGGCGAAGGTCGGCGGCGAGTCCTTCACCTGCGTCCCGTAGTAGAACCTCCGGGCACGCCCGCGGGAGATCGCGGGTGGCATGTGGCGTTGCACGGCACGCTCGAGGATGTCGTTGACACGCGAGGTCGTGAATCGGGCGCGGTACGAGGCGGCGACCAGGTCGACGACGCCGAAAATCTTGTCCACCCTCCTCCCCGTCCTGGCCGAGATCAGCTCGATCGGCGCGAACCAGAGAAATTTCATGATCCGCCGGATCTCTTCCTCCGTCTTCTTCGCGAGCTCTTCCGAGCGTTCGACCGCGTCCCACTTGTTCACGAGAATGATCGCCGCCTTTCCGGCATCCTGCGCGTAACCCGCCACCGTCGCGTCCTGCGAGGTTGCTCCTTCCGTCCCGTCCAGAACCACGAGAGCGATGTCGCACGCGTCGATCGCCTTGCGAGCCGAGATGATCGAGAGCTTCTCCGCAGCCTCGGTCGTCTTCCCTTTCCGCCGAATGCCGGCCGTGTCGACGATCTCGTAAAGCTTGCCGTCCCTCTCGATCAGCGTGTCGACCGAATCCCGCGTCGTCCCGGAGATCTCCGAGACGATCGAGCGTTCTTCCCCCAGCAGCCGGTTCAGGAGCGAGCTCTTTCCGACGTTCGGACGGCCGATGATCGCAAGACGGATCGGGCCGGCCTGATCATCAACTCCGGCACCCGCTCCATCCGCGTCGGGAAGGGATTCGGCAATGGTTTCGAGAAGGTCGTCGATTCCCGTGCCGTGCTCCGCCGAGACCCCGAGAACCCTTTCGAAGCCGAGCGAATGGAACTCGTGCATGCCGAGCTCTCCCGCCTTCGTGTCGGTTTTGTTGACGATGACGATGACCCGCTCCGCGACTCCCCGAAGGTGTTGGGCGATCTCTTCGTCCGCCGCCGTGACACCCTCCCGGCCATCGACCACGAGAAGAATCAGATCGGCGTCCTCGATCGCGGCCTCGGCCTGCTGTCTGATCTCGCCCGCGAACGCAGAGAGAGGGTCGTCACCGTACTCCAGCCCACCGCTGTCGACGAGCTCGAAGGTGATCTCGTCGTCCTCGACGATCCCCCGTATCAGGTCCCTCGTCATTCCGGGCATGTCGTGAGTGAGCGCGCGACGGCTCCTCGTCAGCCGATTGAAGAGCGTCGACTTTCCGACGTTCGGCCGGCCGACGATCAGAACGCTCCGCTTCACAAAATCACCATCCCAGCCCAGTAAGCGAGGGTCGCGCCCGCCATCGTATTGAGAAAATTCAGTGCCCCGTTGGAGACATCGAGCCCCCGCTGTCGATTGAAGCTTCCCGCCACACTTTCGAGCCACGACCCGACGATTGCCGAGAGTCCGACGATGATGACGGCAACGGCGGCAGATCCAGCAACCTGTTCGCGGATCAGCCAGACACCGAACGAAGCCACGACGAATCCCGCGATTGCGCCCGCCGCAGTTCCTTCGAGCGAAACCGCGCCTTCCGTTCCCGCCGGAACCCGCTTCAGGGTGAGCGGAAGAAACGCCCGTCTGCCGATCAGTTGGCCGATCTCCGAAGCCGTCGTGTCCGCCGCAGCGGTCGCCAGCGACGCGATCGCCGCCATCCAGAGGAGCTCAGCCGGCCGGGACGAGCTCGTGATGAAAATCGCCAGGATCGACGCCACACCGATGTTCGAAAACGCATGCGAGAACCCGCGGCGCCCGCCCGACTCCTGTGCGAGACCAGCCGCTGCCTTTCTCGCGAAACCCATCTTCGTGACGACGCTGCCGATGACGAAGAACAGCAGCATCGTCAGATAGAGCTCCCACCCGCCGAAAACGATCATCACCGCTCCGAGCGCGATCCCCCCGAACATCCCGGAGACCGAAACCGATCTCGCCAGCCAGCCAAGACAACCGAGCACCAGGTTGATCACGAGCCATACGGCCGTTGCGCCTCCACCGACCACATGCGGAATCGAAACAGCGGTCGAAACGAGCGCCGCTGCATAACCGGCGAAGAGAGGAATCACGATATTGTCGTCGATACCGAGAGGCAGGCTCTCCACGATTGCAGCCGTGATCGTCGCGATGATGACGATGACCATCAGGGGCGCTCCGGGGGCGTCCTCCGTCGTGTCGACGAAGGAGGACGCCATCCATGCGATCGGTGCGGCGAGCGCGATGAAGCTCAAACTCCCGGCGATGCTCTTCGAGGGATTCCACGGAAGCGGTGCAAGGGGAAGGTTCCGGCCGACGAGCGTCGCGATCCCGTCGCCGAAGGCGAGGATGCACCAGACGATCGCGGCAAGGGCCGGCCGGTCGTGGAAGACCACGATGACCACGAGAACGGAGATCGGATAGATCACGATCCCGGAGTCCCACCCGACGTCCGACCGGGCAATCCGGCGGCCTCCTGCGGCCGGAAGGACGAAGCGATTGAAAAGCGCCGCGACCATCGCGAGAATGGCCGCCTGCAGCGTCGTCAGCCACCCGAGCGCGAACGCGAAGATCCCGAAGAACATGTGGACGAGCTTCCGGAGGCCTTCGCTCGAAAGGCCGGCTCGCTCGGACTCGACCGGCATCTGGCTCATCGTCGGCGTACGATATCTCACAGCGATCGGCCCTTATAATTGCGGGCCATGAGCCGTCACCTTCGAATTTTCCCGGCCATTGCCGGCCTGCTCGTCCTCCTTCAATGCGCTGAGCCGGTCACCGAGCAGACCGCGCAGCAAACCACATTTCCGATCGAAGGGGGAACGCTCAACCGACGCCTCTCCTCGGAGATCGCGACGCTCAACTTCGTGCGCTCCACCACCCTCAACGAGAAGTACGTCATCTCCTGCCTGCAGGACGCTCTCGTCGAATGGAACGACAAGCTCGAGATTCAACCAGGCCTGGCACGCAAGTGGGAAATATCGCCCGACGGCAGAGCGATCACCTTCCATCTCGACCCCCGCGCCACCTGGAGCGATGGAAAGCCGGTCACATCGGGAGATCTGATCTACACGCTCCGGGCGATCGTCGAGGGGGAGATCCCCTCGCCACAGTACGCCGGACTCTTCACCTCGCTGGATCTGAAGCGGAGCCGGATCATCGACGACCGCACCGCTGAGATCCGATTCACGACTCCCCGCGCGGGTCTCATCGAGACGTTCAATATCCCGCTTCTCCCGAGACACATCTACGCCGACCGTGATCACTCACAACCGGATTTCGAAAGCGTCGGAACTGGTCCGTATGTTCTGGAAGAGCGCGTGCCGGGCAGCCACATCCGGCTGGTCCGGCGTGATGATTACTGGCGCCAGAAACCGTTCATCGAAGAGGTCGTGTTCCGTCTTCTAGAAGACGACACCACAGCGTGGAACGCAATGAAGCTCGGAGACATCGATGTGATGAGCGTCTCCTCCGACCGCTGGACTCAGGAGCGCAACAATCCGCTGGTCCAACAGCGGATGGATTTTCAGACGTTCTACGAGCTCGATTACAGCTTCATCGCGTGGAACAACCGTCATCCGGTGCTGAGCGACCCCAGGGTCCGCCGGGCGATGACGATGAGCCTCGATCGCGCGACGATCATCGAGAACCTCTACTACGGCACGGCGAGAATCATCACGGGACCCTTCACACCCGACATGTGGGCATACAACCAGAACGTCACGGCAGTTCGATACGACCTCGACGGAGCCGCCCAGCTGCTGGCCTCGGCCGGCCTCAGCGACATCGATCAGGACGGCGTGCTGGAGAAGAATGGCGAGGCCGTGTCGATCGACCTGATCGTCTCCTCCGGATCACCGATCTCACAGCAGATCGGCCAGATCCTTCAGGACGCGCTCTCCACAATCGGCCTCACGCTGAATGTCGTACCGCTCGACCGGGCGACCTTTTTCGCCCGAGTCATTGAAGGCGACTTCGATGCGGCCTTTCTCGCCTGGGGAATCGATCCCGACCCGGACGTCTATTCGACATTTCACTCGTCGCAGATCCCTCCCACCGGACAGAACTTCGTCTACTATTCGAACCCGCGTGCCGACCGCCTCATCGAGGAGGGCCGCAACGAGCTCGATCCCGCAAAGCGTGAGGCGATCTATCGGGAGCTCCATGCGGTCCTGTCCGAGGATCAGCCCTACACCTGGGTCGTTCAGGAAGCGAAAAAGTGGGCGGTCAATCGCAGAATCCATGGCGTTCGGATGGCCAGAGGCATCGGACCGTTCCTCTGGTATCCCGGAATGAGGGGCTGGTGGATCAGCCCTCAAAGGCAGGCCGCGCCCGCGCCCGAGAGCGACGCGGCATGATCGCCTACGCAGCGCGAAGAGTCGTCTCCGCGCTCGTGACGCTGTTCGGAATCACTCTGCTGGTTTTCATCCTGACGCGCGCAGTCCCCGGAGACCCGGTTTCCTATCATCTCGGCATCGGAACGAGCACCAGGACCGTACCGCCCGAACTGGTCGAGCTCACGCGCGTGCGATGGGGTCTCGACCGGCCTCTACCCGTCCAGTACCTCAAATGGGTCCGGGCGGTCTCGACCGGTGATCTCGGCCGCTCATACTCCGATGCGAGACCGGTGACCGAAAAGATCTCCGAGCGGGTTGCGGCATCGATCGAGCTCAACGGCATCGCGTTGTTTCTCGCAATCGGTGCCGCGATCCCTCTCGGGGTTCTGTCAGCGCGACGGAAAGGAGGCCGGCTCGACCGATCGATTTCCGTTGCCGCATTCATTCTCTTCGCCATTCCGGGATTCTGGCTGGCCGTGCTCCTGATCGAGCTGCTCGTCATGCGCTTTCCCCTTCTCCCCCTTCAGGGGATGAGGGAGCTCGGATCGGATGGCGGACTACTCGACCATCTCCGCCATCTCGTCCTTCCCGTGACGGTCCTTGCGAGTGGAGCCTTCGCTCTCTTCCTCCGACACACGCGGCGCGCAATGATCGAGTGCCTCGGTGAGCAGCACATCATCGCGGCGAGAGCCCGAGGCCTCTCGGAGACGCGGCTCGTCTGGAAGCACGCTTTCCGGGCAGCTCTGGTGCCGATCCTCACGCTCATCGCGCTCGTTCTCCCCTGGGTACTCTCGGGCAGCGTGATCGTCGAGCAGATCTTCCAGTGGCGTGGGCTCGGAAAACTCTTTTTCGATGCGGTTCTCCAGCGCGATTACCCGCTGATCAGCGGACTCACACTGCTGATGGCCGCGGTCACTCTGCTCGTCAACCTCGCCGCGGATCTCTCGTACCGGGCAATCGACCCGAGGGTCGCAATCGAGGAGAGCCGCCTGCGATGAGCAGATTCAACCGAGGTGCGGTTATATGGCTGATCGCAATGACGGTCTGTGGGACTTTGGCGCCGTTGATTGCACACGATCCCCGTCAGGACGATCGACTCGTCGGCCCTCTCGTCCCCCATTCTCCAACCAGAACCTCTCCCGCCGATCGACTCGAGCCGCCATCCGCGGCTCACCTCCTGGGGACCGACGATCTCGGCCGGGATGTTCTCGCCAGGCTCATCCACGGGAGCCGAACATCGCTGCTGGTCGGCCTGATCACGGGAGCCGCATCGCTGCTGATCGGCGCGGGTCTCGGTGCGATTGCAGGGTGGTACGGAGGCTTCATCGACACGATCATCTCCAGATCGATCGAGTCGGTGCTGTCGTTTCCGAACCTCTTCCTGGTTCTGGCGATCATCGCCATCGCGGGACCTTCGATCTGGTCGATCATCGCGGCATTCGTCGCAACGGGATGGGTTCACGAGGCCCGCTTCGTTCGCGCCGAGGTTCTGCGACTCCGGGAGAGCGAGCTGAGCCTCGCCGCCATCGCGACGGGCGCCGCGCCAGCCCGTGTGATCTTCCGGCATCTGCTTCCGATCGCCCTGGCGCCGGCTCTCGTATCGGCCAGCTTCGGAGCGGCGGGAGCGATTGCGGCCGAAGCGGCGCTCACCTTCCTCGGGTTCGGTGTGCAGCTCCCCCACCATTCGTGGGGGGCGATTCTCGCCGCGGCACGAAACTACGCCGGGATTGCGTGGTGGCTCGTGATTTTTCCCGGCACGACGATCTTTCTGACGATTCTTTCCATTCACGCGATCGGAGACGATCTCGCCGACCGGCTCGACCCGCGCGAGCGCGCCTTCGCCTCGAGCCGCTGAAACATTTGTTCTCGCGAATTCAAACGCTCGTCATCCTGATGCAATTGACCGACGCGTTGAGCCGGTGAAGCGGGAATGAAAACCGGAGCCCGCAAAACTCCGCACCCCATACTCAAACCGACGTCGTCCCGAGCGGGCGGTCGGGTGGGCAAGCGAGGGACCCTGCAGGGTGGGACATCAGGCCAAGCGAAGCGCTGCAAAAGGTCGAAGTCCACGCAATTTCGTCGTCGTTTCATTAGGAGCCGCCGAAGGACGGCGAACGATCTGGGGGCAGGCTCGTGGAAGAAAATGACAGGTCACCGGCAACGTTGATTGACGATCCCCCGCCCGGATTCTTCGCCCGTGCTGCGCCGGGCTCAGAATGACGAGTGCTTCGCTCTTCAACCCTGGCTCCCGAATCCTGATCCCTGATCCCTGACCCCTGATCCCTTCTCTTGTTCGGAATCTCGCGCGCGACGCGCACGGTTGGCAGACTCGCCGATGAACGACGACTCGGACATCATTCGCATCGCAGGCGCAGGCCCGTCGGGGCTCTCGGCCGCGATCGCGCTCGCACGAGCCGGACGACGCGTCGAAGTTCACGAGAAGAATGCCGACGTCGGCAGGCGCTTCATCGGCGATCTCCAGATTCTCGAGAACTTCTCGGAGGAAGAGCGGATCGAGGACTTTCTCGACCGGATCGGGATCGAGCGCAACTTCTACTTCAGACCCGTCCATCGCTCGAGCTTTTTCGACCACAAGGGCCGCGCCTTCGAGCTTCAAAGCACCGAGCCGTACGGTTACTTCATCCGCCGGGGTCCGTTCGACGGGACACTCGATCGCGGACTTCTTTCCCAGGCGCGTGAGCTCGGAGTCGATATCCACTTCTCCAGCCGTCTGGATCCTTCGGAGGCCCGCATAGTCGCGACCGGTCCGGCGAGCCCCGATGGCCTGGCGAAGGAAATCACGTTCCGCGCGGAGGGCCCGGAGATCGTCGACGTCTACTTCGATCACCACCTCTCGCCCGGCGGCTATTCGTATCTCTTCATCCTCGACGACGTTGCGACCTTCGGCTGCGCCATCGTCAGCGACTTCAAAAACATTGACCGGTATTTCGATCACTGTCTCGCACGAGCCATGAAACTGAGAGACTTCGACCCGAACGAGGACCGCCGCACCGGCTACTCCTACATGAATTTTCATCTCAAGCAGTCGGCAATGAGCGATCAGGCCGTTTATGTCGGCGAGTCCGCGGGATTTCAGGACTATCTCTTCGGTCTCGGGATCCGATATGCGCTCACGAGCGGGAACCTCGCCGCTCAGGCGATCCTCGCGGGCCGTTCTTTTGATTCGATGTGGCGGGAACAGCTCGGCACAAAACAGTTCACGAGCGTCGCAAACCGATTTCTCTACGAGATCGGCGGCAACGCCGGGCTCTCGCTCTTCACCCGCGATGCCGCCCGAGCGGGAGATCTCCGCGACTTTCTGTACGGCTGGCACCAGCAGGCGTGGTGGAAGAGCGGGATCTCGTCGGTCGTCCAGCGCTTCTGGCGGCACCGAGGCAAGTGCCAGCACAAGCCGGGTCCGCACTGGTGCCGCGCCCGCGACACGGCGATGAAGGTTCCTCCGCTCGGGCCGCTCGAGAATGGCGATTCGGAGTCCGGATGATCGCGACGCCTCACGAGACGGATTCACCAGCGATGAGCGAGGCCTATGCGGTCTGTCGCCGGATCACGCATCAGTACGGGGCGAACTTCTCGGTCGGATTCCGGTTCCTTCCCCGCCACAAACGCAACGGAGTCTATGCGGCGTACGCGTTCTGCCGGCTCGCGGACGACATCGCGGACGATCCGGGAACCGGAATCGAAGAGAGGCTCGACCAGTGGCAGGGGGAGCTGGAAGCATGCTACGCCGGACGGCCGAAGCAGGTCGTCACCGTTGCGCTCTACGACACGATTCAGCGCTTTCCCGTACCGAAGCAGGCATTCGTCGATCTGATCGACGGCTGCCGGCAGGATTTGGTCAAGACCCGATACGAGACCTTCGAGGAACTACTGGAGTACTGCCGGCTGGTCGCCGCGTCGATCTCCGAGATCTCCCTTTCGATCTTCGGCTACGACAGCGACTCTGCAATTGAGCACGGGCGCGACCTCTCGACCGCGCTGCAGCTCACGAACATCAGCCGCGACGTCGGTGACGATCTCGATCGCGACCGGATCTATGTACCCGCGGAGGATCTCGATAGGTTCGGCGTAAGCGAGGAGGATCTGATCGCACGCGCTCACACCCCCGCGATGGAGGCGCTGCTCCGCTTCCAATTCGAGCGGGCGCGATCGTACTTCGAGAGGGCGGAGCCGCTCATCGGGGAGATCGAGCGGGATTCACGCTTTCCGGTCGTCCTGATGGGTGGCGTTTATGCAACGGTGCTCGAGCGTCTCGAGCGCGATCCATTCGCGGTGCTGCACCGCCGGATCTCGCTGTCGACCGGGGCAAAGCTGGGGGTGATCGCACGCCGGCTGTTCAAGCCACGTTTCCTCTGATCCGTGGAGGCGGCTCAGGCCGTGGCCGGTTCGGTGTCGCCGTCGACAGCATTGGTCTTCTCGCGCGGACGCGCGGCGCTCCAGACGCCTTTGACCCAGCCGGCCGTCGCCTCGATCCTGTCATTGATGAACGGAAGGACGAGAAGCGTCAGAAAAGTCGACGAGATCAGACCGCCGAGAACGGTGCGTGCCATCGGGAAGTACATCAATCCGCCGACGTGCGCGCCGCCGATCGCCAGAGGCAGCAGCCCGGTAATCGTGGTGAGCGCGGTCATCATGATCGGTCGGAGCCGGTCGCGGCCCGCCTGAAGAATCGCCTCTTCGCGACCGAGACCCGATCTTCGAAGATGGTTGAGGTGATCGAGCAGCACGATTCCGTTGTTCACGACGATGCCCATCAGGATCAGAATCCCGATCTGAGCCATCATGTTGAACGGAGTTCCCGTCGCCGCGAGCAGCCATGTGATCCCCGGGAGCGCCAGCGGAATCGAAAAGAGGATCGCGAAGGGCTGCGCGTACGATTCGAAGAGCGCCGCCATGACGACGTAGACGAGCATGAGCGCCATCAGGACGTTGAAGAGCATCTGAGCGTCCTGACTCTCCTGTTCGACGATCCGGTCGTTGTACGACCACGAATATCCCGGCGGCAGATCGAACGAGTCCATGAGTCCGGTGATCTGTTCTTTCGTAGCGTCCCAGTTCTCGCCGTCGTAGACCGCCCGCAACTGAACTCGAACCTTCCTGTTTTCGCGATCGATCTCGTCGGGGCTCGAGACGATCTGGAAATCGGCAACGTCGCCGAGCGTCAGCTCGGTTCCGGTTGCGGTACGAAGCTGGAGGTTCCTGAGGTCGTCCATGGTCTCGCGATCCTCGTCGCGCAGCGCGAGCCAGGTCTCCACCTCACGGTCACCCGCATTGAAACGTCGAAGGCGCATGCCGCCGAGCGTGAACCCGAAAATGTCGGACATGTCCTGGGCGGTCAGACCGAGCTTCGCCGCCTTGTCTCTGTCGATGGTCACCTGGATCTCTCGTCTCGCGCTGTCGAGCGACGTCGAGATGTCATTGACGCCCTCGACGGTCTCCAGCCGCCGAACGGCTTCTCTCGCATAACGCTCGAGAAGCGTCGTGTCCTGTCCGAAGAACTTCACCGAGAAGTAGGTGCTGCTGCCGCCCGACTCTGTATCCTCATAAAAGAAGATCCTCGCGCCGGGAACCTCCGGCAACCCTTCCCGAATTTTCTTCCGGAGCTCACCGATCTCCTTGTCGCCGAGGTCTTCCCGCGTGAGGGTGAGCGTCGTCCCGGCCTGATTTTCCGCATAGAACGAGTAGATCGAGTCGATGTAGTACTCGTCGCGATGCGCATTGAGGTACTCCTCGACCTTCGCCACGGCTTCGGCCGACTCGGACTGGTACGTGAAGTCGCTGTACTCGTACTGGAGGTACAGGCGCGTGTTCTTGGTCGCCGAGAACATTCCTCCTTCGACGAGTCCGAAGACGAATGGCAGGATGCCGGCCACGAAAGCCCCGGCGATGATGAACGATGATTTCCACGGATGCGCCAGCGTCCACCCGAGAACGCGGACGTATCGGGCTTCCAGCTTTTCGATGATCGGGATCGGCTTTGCCTTTTTCGCCTTGAGGAAGTGCGCCGACATCAGCGGAATCAGCGTGAGCGACGAGAACAACGAGCAGATCAGGGCGAGCGAAATGGCGATGCCCACCTCGCCGAGCCAGATCGTCAGCTCGTTTCCATCTCCGAAAATCAGCGGAAAAAATACGATCAGCGAGGTCAGCGTGGCACTCGTCACGGCGACGGAGACATGGTTCGCGCCGATCAGGGCTGCCTTTTTCGTGTTACCCACCGTACGATGCGTCCGGTCGATCGATTCGAGCACCACGACTGCGTTGTCGACGAGCATTCCGACCCCGAGCATCAGCCCCATCATCGACAGGATGTTGAGCGTTTTCCCCATGAAAAAGAGGACGCCGCAGGCAGCGATGATCGAGAAGGGGATCGTCAGTGAGACGATTAGAGTCGAGTCGAACCGTCGAAGAAAGAAGTAGAGAACGAAGACGGCGAGGAGCCCTCCGACGAAGCCGCTCGTCCGGAGTCCCGTGACACCGTTGACGATCTCGTCCGCCTGGTCTTCCCAGACGAAAACGTTAATTCCGTTGAGTAGCGGATCGGAACCGATGTCTTCCTCGATGACACGCATGACTTCTCGCGCGGTCTCGACGGTGTTCGCGGTCGACTCCTTGAATACCGTCAGTCCGATCGCGAACTTGCCGTTGAGGTTCCGTCCATACAGGAGCGGGGGCTCCTGGTAGGTGACGTTGGCGATGTCTCCGAGCCGGACTCCCGTCTCGTTGATCGTCAGATTCTCGAAGGCCTCGACCGACTGGAACCGGCCAACGACACGAGCCGTGTAGCGCTCACCTCCGTTGCGAACCTCTCCGAGAACGAGGTTCGAGGACGCACCCTGCAGCTTCGCGATCAGCTCGCCGACGTCAATGTCGTACGCCCGGATGGCAGCCATCTCGAGATCGATGGAGATCTCCTTCGGGTTGACTCCATCGAGATCGACGCGACCGACGCCGGGTACGCGGCGGAGCGGATTGAGGAGTCTCGTCTCGAGCAGTTCGTAGCTTTCGCTCAGGTCGATTCCCTCGGCCGAGACCCGAGCCTGGACGACCGGAATGTCGGAAGTGCTGAACGAAAAGATCAGCGGCTCGCTGATCCCTTCGGGAAGTGTCGGCTCGATCTGGTCGATCTTCTCGGACACCTCCATCCGAAGGATGTCGAGCGATTCACCCCATGCAAACTCGAGAAAGACGCTCCCCTGGTCGGCCGTCGCTTCGCTGCTGATCTTCCTGACGCCCGAAAGCGTCGCGAGAGCTTCTTCGACCGGCTTGACGATCTCCCGCTCGATCTGGGTGGGATTCGAGTTGGGATAGCCGATCTGAACACCGATGAACGGAGCGTCGACGTCAGGCAGAAATGCCAGCGGAAGCCGCATCAGCGCAATCACTCCGACCACGACGACGCTGATGAGAATCATCGTCGTAGTGACGGGACGTTCGACCGCCAGCTTCGGAAGGTTCACGACGGAACCTCACGCGGACGACCGAGGGCCACCTCGCCACTTGGATCCGCGTCCTTCGCCCGGACCGCACTCGCCTCCGTATCCGGAGCGTAGCGCTTGCGATCGACCAGCGAGTAGACGACCGGGATGACGACCAGCGTGAGGATCGTCGCGACGGCGAGGCCACCGATGACCGTGATCGCCAGCGGAGCGCGAAGTTCGGCACCCTCACCGATCCCGAGCGCCATCGGAGCCAGACCGAGAATGGTCGTCGCCGAGGTCATCAGAATCGGTCTCAGCCGGTCCTGGCCAGCCGCGACGATCGCATCCTCTTTCTCCATCCCTTCGTCGCGTCGCCGGTTGATCGCGTCGACGAGAACGATCGCATTGTTCACCACGATCCCTGCCAGCATGACGACTCCGATCATCGCCACGACACTGATCGAGTTTCCCGTCACGAGCAGCGCGAGCACCACTCCGATCGCCGCAAGCGGAAGCGTGAAGATGATGACGAACGGGTGCAGGAACGACTCGAACTGTGAGGCCATCACGATGTAGACGAGAAAGATGGCGAGTGCCATCGCGAAGAGCAGGGAGTTGAGCGAGCGGCTCATCTCTTCTTCCTGTCCGCTGAGCGCCGTGATGACGTTGGGGGGGAAGGGAGTCGCGCGCAGGGCCGCCCGGATGTCGGCGGCGACCTCTCCCATGTCCCGACCGGAGAGGTTGCCGGATACGACGCCCGCACGTTTCTGGCCGATCCGGACGATTTCCGAAGGACCCTCGACGAGCTCGACCGTTGCTACGGAGTCGAGCCGGATCGGACGGCCTTCGTGCTGACCCACGATCAGGCCGCGAACGTCTTCGACCGATGCGTCACCGATCGTCACGGCATGAACGAGGATGTCGATCTCCCGATCACCCTGCATGAACCGGGTCGCGACCTCTCCCTGAATTTTCGTTCGGATCGTCTGAGCAACCTGAAAGAGATCGAGATCGAACCGGCTCAACTGATTGCGGTCGAATGAAACCTGAAGTTCCGGATTCCCCAGCTCGGTGTTGGAGCGCACGTCCACGATGCCATCGATACCTCTCAGAATCCGGGCGACTTCGACACTCGACTCCTGCATCGCGCGAAGGTCGTCACTGTAGACCTCGACTTCCACCGGTGTACGGAAGCTGAAAAGCGATGGACGCTCGAATTTGAATCGCGCCTGTCCGACCTCTGAGATCCGATTGCGGAGGTCTGCGATCACCACCGCTTCTTCTTCGGAGGGCGTCCCGGGCATCATTCGGACGTAAATCCTGCCGCTGTTCTCCCCCTCGGTGCCGGTGTTGGAGAGCGACATCCCCGCCCCTCCCGCGATGCTCGAGTACGAGCCGACGTTCCCGACTCCTTCGAGCATCGATTGAACATCGCCGAGAACTCGGTCGGTCACCTCGAGCGGGGTCCCCTCCGGAAGCTCGACGAAGTAGCTGAACTCTCCCTGAGAGAACGCTGGGATGAGATCGAGTCCGAGGCCAGGTACCGCAAGGATCGACATCACGAAGAGGCCGAGTGCGACCAGAAGGACCAGGCTGCGCGCCGAGAGCGCACGCCGGAGGACCGAAGGATAACGACCGAAGACCCCCTCGTAGCTCCGGTCGAAAGCCGCCGCGAAAGGACGTGCGAGCCAGGCCAGAGCTCCCCGGCCGCCACCGCCGCCCTTTCGAAGCCCGCGAACAGTTGCCACCAGACCGCGTCGCGGCCACGTCTTCCAGCCCTTCTTCTCGGTCCCGTCCGCCGCGACGGCGGTCAGGGTATCTTCCGATTCATCCTTCAGAATCAGCGCGGCCATCATCGGGATGATGGTGAGCGCGACCGCCAGCGACGCGAGCAGCGAGAACGACACGGTCAGCGCCTGATCGAGAAACAGTTGCGCGGCAACGCCTTCGAGAAAGACGACTGGAACGAAAACGGCCACCGTCGTGAGCGTCGACGCGATCACGGCACGCCCGACCTCGGATGCCCCGAGTCGCGCCGCTTCCATCGGAACTTCCCCTTCCTCCTGACGCTTGTAGATCGCCTCGAGAACGACGATCGCATTGTCGACCAGCATGCCGACCCCGAGCGCGAGTCCGCCGAGCGACATGATGTTGAGCGATACGCCGAAAAAGTTCATCAGTGAGAACGTGATGACGATCGACAGCGGGATCGAGATACCGATGATCAGCGTGCTTCTCAGATCCTTCAGGAAAAAGAGCAGCACGAAGATCGCGATGATCCCTCCCATGAACGCATTGCTGAGGACCTCGGAGATCGAAGATTCGATGAAGGTCGACTGGTCTGCTCCCGTCTGAATCTCGATCCCCTCCGGAAGCTCTTTCTTGCTCGTCTCGAGCCGGGAACGAACCGCGCGGGCGACCTGAACCGTGTTCGCGTCCCCTTCCTTGTACAGGGCGAGCTCCACACCCTCCCGGCCGTCGAATCGTGTGATGACGTCCCGCTTGCTGAAGCCGCGTTCGACGCGCGCCACGTCACCGAGAGTCACGACCCTTCCGCCCTCGGCGAGAACGATCGTGTTTCTGATGTCGTCGAGGTTCCTGAACTCGTTCCGCGCTCGGACAAGATAGCGCGCTTCTTGCTCGTAGAGGCTGCCGCCCGCCTGGTTGACGTTCTCTCGCGCGAGCCTCTCGTTGAGCTCACCGACGGACAATCCGAGGATCGAGAGCTTTCCTTCGTCGACCTCGACCTGGATCTCCTCTTCATAGCCACCGTTGACGTTGATGGCGGCAACGCCGTCGGTGGATTCGAGATCCTTCTTGAGGATTTCTTCCGCCACGTAGCGTGTCTCGTAGAGGTCCTCGCCGCCGACGACGAAGAGTCTCATGAACGGCTCGTTCGAAGGATCGAATCTGAGGACGACCGGCCTCTCTGCTTCGCGAGGAAGCTGCACGAGGTCGAGCTTCTGACGGACGTCGATCGCCGCGAAGTCCATGTTGCGACCCCACTCGAACTCGAGGGTCACCTGGGAGAGTCCGGGTCGCGAAGCGGAAGTGATCCGCCGGACACCGCTGACGATTCCAACCGTCTCTTCGAGCGGTCGCGTGATCAACGCTTCCATCTCCCCCGGAGCCGCACCCGGATAACGGGTCTCCACCGTCAGGGTCGGATACGAGACGTCGGGCAACAGGTTGATCGGGAGCCGCGTGAAGGAGACGATTCCGAAGATCACGAGCGCGGCCGCGGCGACCGTCACGGTGACTCGCCGTCTGACCGAAAAGTCGACGATGTTCATGACGTGAGCTCCCCTCCGGCCCCGATCAGCTCGCGGCCTCTTCGCCGATGACCTTGACCGCAGCCCCTTCCTTGAGACCGCCCTGGCCTTCGACGATCACTCGCTCTCCCGCCTCGACACCGCTGAGGATCTCGAAAGTCTTTTCGTCCTCGATTCCCAGCTCGACGTCGCGTCTCGTCGCCACGCCGTCCTTTGCGACGAAGACGTAGGAGCGGCCGAGCTCACGAACCACCGCTTCCTTGTCGACGATGACCGCGTTCTCGTGCGTCTCGCGGACGATGTCGGCCTGGATGAAAGTACCGGGTCGCAGTCCCGAGGGAGCGCCGGTCGCTTCGACGGTCACTTTCACAGTTCCGGTCTGCCGATCGACTACCGTGCTCACTCGCCGCACCTCGGCCGTGAAGGAGAGCTCGGGATTAGAGCGGGGAGTCAGCTTCACGGCCCGTCCTTCCGTCAGCGCCATCGCCTCCCGCTCGGGAAGATAGAGATCCGCGATCATCGGATCGAAATCCGTGATCGTGTACAGCTGATCGCCCGGGCGGATCTGCTGGCCGACCTGAACCTTTCTGAGCGTCACGATACCCGAGATCGGCGCGTTCACGACCTTCCGTCCGAGCCGCCACTGCGCCTCGGCGAGGTCCTGATCCGCCACTCGCTTCTCCATCGCCGTCTTGTCGTAGTCGCCCTTGCTGAGCAGGCTCTGGTCCCATAGCCCCTGGGCGCGATCGAAGGCAGCCTGCGCATTCTCCGCTCGGGCCCGCGCACGGGAAAGCGCGATCTCTTCCTCATCCGAGACCAGCGTCACCATGACCGCCCCTCTCGAGACCGGCTCACCCTCCTCGTATCGAAATGCGCGAACGCGACCCTCGGTCTCGGAGATCACCTGAACCTCATTCTCTGCGACGAGATTCCCCGTCGCCGAGATCCAGGAGGACACCGGACCGACATAAGCCGTCATCACCTCGACGGGGACAGGCGTCTTTTCCTTCGATTGTTCACCTTCCTGCTCCGTCGCCTCCTCGCCATCAGCCTTGCCGGAATCGCCGCGAATCGCCAGCGTTCCCACGACGGCAGCTGCGACGATCAACAGGATCACCACCAGTGTCGCGACCGAGATCCGACCCGACTCACCGCTCATTCCGTTCATTTCCATCCTCCGAAGATCCATCACCCGCTCATACGTTCGACCAGTGCCTGATGTTTCACTCGAGCGGCGAGGGAGCGGGCAGACTCGTGAGTCAGCGTCGCCGGTTCCCAAACGAAAACGCACGATCCCCGACCAGATTCTTCGCCCGCGCTCCGCCGGGCTCAGAATGACGGGTTCCTGATTCTCTTGTTCTCCCCAAATTCAAGCACTCGGCATCCTGAGCAATTGACCGGCGCGTTGCGCCGGTGAAGCGAAAATGACACCTGTGAGTGCAGAAACAACCGCACTCGCATACTAAACCGACGTCATCCTGAGCGGGCGGTCGGGCGGGCAGGCGAAGGACCTCGCAGGTTGGGACATCAGACCAAGCGAAGCGCTGCAAAGGGTCGAAGTCCAACAATTTCGTGGTCGTTTCATCCTGGAGCCGCCGAAGACGGCGAAG
>JAHWKK010000043.1 GCA_019347945.1 Acidobacteriota bacterium
AAAAGATCAACCCTGAATTTTTTTCAAGCCCGCGTTTGCGGGCGACAGAACGCCGAAGTAATCCAGCGGCCGTTGAAGCCAGCGAGATCTCGATCTCTGTTCAGCCCGCGCAAGCGGGTGAAAGAACTTAGCCCCCGGCTTCAGCCGGGGGACAGAGAGCCGTCGCTGAGGATGGCGAGCCCGCTTCAGCGGGCGACAGGATGGAACGTCGCGTGCAGCATCACGGACGAATGGACAACGACAAACGACTCACGCTCGAGGTGTTCTCCGATTTCGTCTGACCGTGGTGCTACCTCAGTACCGTGCGTATTGAAAAGCTCCGGGCCAATCACGACATCGACCTCGCCTGGACCCAGTTCCCGCTTCACCCCGACACACCGCCCGGGGGACGCGACCTGCGGGAGATGTTCGGTCCGGCAGTCGACGAGATGCAGGAGCGGATGCGGGAGCTGATGGCCGCGGAAGGTCTCCCCTACGCCGACCGGACGCGGACGTTCAACTCGAGGCTCGCGCAGGAGCTGGCGAAGTGGGCGGAGACGAAGGCCGACGGCGCGGGCATCCACGACGCCATCTTCCGCGCCTACTTCGCGGAAGCGACGGACATCAGCGATCCCGACGAGCTCGTGCGGATCGCCGAGGAGGAGGGACTCTCTCCCGACGAAGCGCGGCAGGTGCTCACCGAGCGGTCGTTCTCCAAAGAAGTCGACCTCGACTGGGAGCGATCTCGAAATCTCGGGGTCACCGGAGTGCCGACTTTCCTCGCGGAACGGCATGCCGTGGTCGGAGCGCAGCCCTACGAGATCCTCGAGCATCTCCTCGAGATCGCGAGCCGGACTCCCCCGGCCGAGCAGCCTTGACGTCGCGAACGCCCGCATCCCATGATCGCCTTCCGTGGCGGATTCGACGATCGAGACGACAGTAGCTCCTCGCACCCCGTTCGAGGAAAGGCTCGTGGCGCTCGACGTTTTTCGGGGAGCGACGATCGCAGCGATGCTCGTCGTGAACAATCCCGGAAGCTGGAGCCACGTCTATGCACCGCTCCGCCACGCCGCATGGCACGGCTGGACCTTCACCGATCTGATCTTCCCCTTGTTTCTCTTCATCGTCGGGATCACGACCCATTTGTCGCTCAGCGTGAGGAAGGAGCGGGGATTTTCGGATCGCGCCGTCGCCCTGATGATCCTGAAGCGCGGCGGTCTGATCATTCTCCTCGGTCTCCTTCTCGCTTCGTTCCCCTTCTTCGCGTGGTTCGACATCCCGGGCTCCCCGAACCCGTCATTCATCGAACGGGTCGAGTATCGATTCGCCCACATGAGATTTCCGGGCGTTCTGCAGCGGATCGGCGTGGCATACATCGCCGCCGCGCTTCTGTCGCTGCGAGGATCCGTCCGGCTCCAGGTCGGAATCACCGCTGCGCTCCTCATCGGCTACTGGCTGGCGATGACGGTTCTTCCCGTCCCGGGCACGGGGAGGCTCGGTCATGAGCTGCTGAACGAGCCGGAGATGGTTCTTTCGGCATGGATCGACCGGAAAGTTTTCGGCCCGCACCTGTGGGCTCAATCGAAGACATGGGATCCGGAAGGGCTGCTCTCGACTCTGCCGGCGATCGGCACGGTGCTTCTGGGATGTCTCGCCGGACGGATCATCCGGAGCGAAAACCCCGTCGAGAGCCGTCTGAACCGGCTTTTCGTCCTCGGTTCAGGTCTGGCGTGCGCCGGACTCGTCTGGAACTGGGCCTTTCCGATCAACAAGAACCTCTGGACCAGCTCCTATGCGCTCTTCACCGCGGGCATCGCGGCGATTGCGCTCGCCAGCACGATCTGGATCGTCGACGTCCGGCGCAGTCGATGGTGGACGCTTCCTTTCGTCGCGTTCGGAGTGAATCCGCTGCTGGCGTTCGTCGGCTCGGGGCTCGTTGCGAGGCTGATCGCGTCACTGATCCGGGTGCCGTGGGAAGGCACGACCGTGCCTCTGCAGGTAGTCATTCATCAGGCGCTGTTCGCCTCCTGGCTTCCGCCGAAGCCGGCCTCGCTCGCCTTCGCCATCACCTTCGTCCTGGTCTGGCTCGCGATTCTGATTCCGCTCCATCGGCGTCGCTGGATCTGGCGGGTCTGAGCTCGGGACGCGGGGGCGTCCCGAGCCTCTCGGTCGACGATCCGTGACAGCCGGCGACGCGATGGAAATGCCGCCGGAGTTCCACTGTTCGATCTTTCGAATGAGACAGAAACTTCTCCCCCTCCTTTTCATCGCGCTCACGGCTGGTTTCTCCGGAGCGTCCGAGCTCCACCCGGCCGTCAGCGCGAGTCTGCTCACCACGATCGATTACCCGATTCCGGCTCCCCACCAGCCATCCTTCGGAACGCTGGTCTTCGGGTCCGATGCGGCATGGATCGCAACACCTGGCGGGCTTTACCGCGCTCCGCTCCGGATCGACGAGGATAGCGTGCCAGAGCTGGTCGCGTTTCCCGGCCTCACGATCACCGATCTCGACGTCACATCAGAAAGCCTCTATCTCACGCGCGAGCGCGCCGAGAGCAGAGGTGCACCGGCCACCGATCACGGTGTATTCCGTTCCGATGACGATGGAATCACATGGACGCCCCTCGACGGAGCGCTCGAAGAGTGCCTCGGTGAACACTGCGCCTTTCTCTTCGCAACCGAGATTGCGGTCGAAGGAGACCGCATCTTTCTGAACGCGGGTGGCAACGTGATCGTGAGCGGAGACGAGGGGGCGAGCTGGAGCCTCCTTTTCGGAGCGTCCAACAACGGCGAGATCGCCTCGCAGGCCTGTTATCACCCCACATTCGAGCTGACCGGCCGGCGGCTGTTCATCGGGGGAGAGTGCCCGCTCGACATCGCCTTCCTCATCGCTGGTGAGCTCGACGAAGCCGGGCTCGAGTGGGCGGTGACGCCTCGAACTGTCCAGCTTCCGAATCTCGAGAACCGCAACATCCAGTTCATTCACCACCGCGCTGGCACCGAGGAGATCTACAGTGGTATCGAGGGAGCGATTCTGCGCAGCGAGAACCTCGGTGAGAGTTTCGACTTCATTCTCCGTTACACAGGAGATGACCCGAAGTACCCCTACATCGGAAGCATGCTGATTCCATCGGAGCGTCCGCAGACGATCATCGCGGGCGGCTTCGACAAGGCGGAGGGAGGGCCGTGGCTCGCTGTTTCGTTCGACGAGGGCGGCGTCTGGTCCGACATCTCCGGCCTTCTTTCTGCTTCGGGCGATCCTGAAGACGTCGTCCTTTTCATCGAGGAGGATCCGTTCGGCAGAATCATCTTCGGGGTGGATGATGCTGAGGCGCACCGGCTGAGCATTTTCGAGCTGAAATTCGAAACCTTCCCGCGTCGGAGAGCGATCCGGCCTCGATGATCCAGCGGCGGCGGGGTCGGAAGTTTGGACTCGGCGCCCGAATCTGTTAGGTATCTCGCGTGGCCTGGCTCGACACTCCCTTCTGGGGCAACACTGTCGGTGATTATCTGATCGCCGCGGCGCTGCTGGCGGCGGTACTCGCCGTCGTCGCAGTTTTCCGAGAGGTCGCACGCCCGAGACTCGCCGTGGAGGGAGTGGACGCGAGAAATGTGAGTCATCTCCTCCGCGACGTCGTAGCACGAACACGACTCTCGCTCGTTCTTCTGGTCGCGCTGTTTTTCGTTGCGAGATCGCTCGTTCTCCCGGGAATCGCATGGTCGTTCATACGAGGGGCGGCAATCGTCGCAGCGCTGCTCCAGGCAGGGCTCTGGGTCTCGGCCGGTGTCGACAATTCAATTCGCCGCTACAGAGAGAGGAACATCGACTCCGATGCGGCGTCGGTCACGACGATCACGGCGGTCGCTTTCATGGGGAAGTTCGCCCTCTGGCTCGTGCTGCTCCTCGTCGCGCTCGACAACTTCGGCGTCGAGATCACGGCTCTGGTGGCGGGACTCGGTATCGGGGGCATCGCCGTTGCTCTCGCGCTGCAGAACGTCCTCGGTGATCTTTTCGCATCGCTCTCGATCGTGGTCGACAAGCCTTTTGTCATCGGCGACTTCATCGTGATCGGGGAGTTCGCCGGGAGCGTCGAGAAGATCGGGCTGAAGACCACGCGCCTCCGCTCGATCGGCGGCGAACAGATCATCATGTCGAACGCCGACATGCTCAACAGCCGGATCCGCAACTACAAGCGGATGGCGGAACGAAGAGTGGTCTACACGTTCGGTCTGGCTCACGAGACATCGGCCGACAAGCTGGAGCAGGTGCCGAAGATTCTCCGCGAGATCATCGAAGGGCTTGAGAAAGCTCGTTTCGACCGCGCCCATCTGAAGGGCTACGGCGACGCCTCGTTCCTCTTCGAAGCGGTGTTCTGGGTGACGCTGCCCGACTTCAACATCTATATGGACGTGCAGCAGGAGCTCAGCCTGAAGCTGGTCCGGAAGTTGTCCGCGGAGGGGATCGAATTCGCCCGGCCGGTCCGGCGCCTCTTCAGCGAAGATTCGGAACACGATGCATCGCGGACTTTCGATCGACGATAAAAATCCTCACCGGCGTGTGTTCGTCGTAACTGCGGCATTCGAAGCCAGACGTCGGGACGATGCGGTCACGTCACATCTCTCCCCGTCCAGGTCATCCCGAGCGTGCGGTCGGGCGGGGGGCGAGGGATCTCTCATGAAAGTACAAGCAAACCAAGCGAAGCGCTGACCGTACTGCCAGTTCATCAGGAGCTCTGCCGTTTCGGATCTGCGCCTACTCCTCCTCGTCGACCTTGCGGGTCTCCGAAGAGCGAAGCGGGCGGAGTACGACGCTCTGAGCGTCGATCGCTGCAAGAAAACGGTGTTTCAGCTCGGCCTCGAGCTCGCCGCGGGTCAGCTTGAGCTCCGAGAGCTCGACGTTGCCACCCGCGCGCATTCCGTGCCCGCCGCCCTTTCCGATTCCGGAGAGGACCGACATCATCACATCGCCGGCGTTCGCATCGTGATCATTCGCCCGGATCGAGACGTACATCCGATTCTCGAATGTGCCGTAGGCAAAGGACCACGTCATTCCTTCCATCCGAACCATCAGGTCCGCCATTTCGGGAACGAAGTCGGGATCGGTCACTTCTCCCATCGGACAGATCACTTCCTCCGGGCCGATCATGAGCGAGTTCAGCGCCTTTGCGAGCTGCTGATAGTAGCGTCGTTCCAGCGCCGGCCGTGCGATCCGCGCCATCTTCTCCGGATCGAACTTCGGCATCAGAAACTCGTAGGCGGAGCGGTCTTCCGGCGAGACCTCGCGCCCGAGGTCCTGAGTTTCTGAGCGGATTCCGTAGAGGAGCGCGGTCGCCAGGTCCGAGTCGATCTCGACTCCCGCGAGTCGCATGTAATGCGTCAGGATGCTCGCGGATGCGCCGATGTGCTCGCGCACGTCGGCGAATCTCGCCTGCGCGGTGGCTTCGCGGAGGAAGTGGTGGTCGACGACGATGTCGATCGTGTGCTCGGCGGTGACGGCGTTGTTGCCGGTACCGGGCTGGGCGTCGACGATGGCGAAGTGACCGAATTTACTCAGGTCGTAATCGCCGAGCGGGGCAATGTCGAGGTCGAGCTCCGCGGCAAGCGCGCGGTTCTCCGCCCTGCCGATGATTCCGCTGTACGCAACTTTCGATTCGATCCCTCTCGCTTCCCTGAGGAGAACCGACATCGCAACTGCGCTCGCGATCGAGTCGGGATCAGGGTTGTCGTGAGTCAGGATCAGAAGCGGTCCCTCGTCGAGCGGAAGTGCCAGCAGCTCGTCGAGCTTCTCCTGCATCGGATCGGTCATCTGCCCGATCCCGTCTTTTCGAACATGCTGGCTGCGAACGACCCTCCGATGTTCATCATTCCAATCGGCAGCCTATCAGACGAGCTCGTTGAGAAGGCTTTCATTCTCCCGCCAGTCCTTCTCGACCTTGACGTGCAGATCGAGGTAAAGCCGGGTGCCGAGAAGCTTCTCGATCTCCTGACGTGCCTGGGTTCCTATTTCGCGAATCATCTGTCCGCCCTTCCCGACGACGATCCCCTTCTGCCCCTGCCGCTCCACGACGATCGATGCGTAAATGCGAAGCAGTCCCTCTCCCTCGTTCCACTGATCGATTCGGATCGCGGTGCTGTATGGGAGCTCGTCCCGCGTATGCGCGAGGACCTGCTCGCGAATCAGCTCCGAAACCAGAAACCGTTCCGGATGAGTCGTCACGAGCTCTTCCGAGTACCGCGGCTCCCCCTCGGGAAGATCGCGGAAGAGCGAATCGAGAACGACGTCCGTGCCGTCGCCCGTCGCGGCGGATATCGGGATGATTTCCGAAAAGTGGCCGCTCTCCGAGTAGCGCTGCATCTCGGGAAGGAGGCGGTCTTTGCGGACGAGATCGATCTTGTTGAGCAGGAGATAGCGGATCGCCGGCTCCCGGGTCCGGGCGACCATCTCGAGGACGAACTGGTCCCCCTTGCCGTAGCGCTCCGAGGCGTCGACGATCACGACCAGAATGTCGGAATCGGCGAAGGTCGAGACGACGTGGTCCATCATCCGAACGTTCATCCGGTGGAGCGGACGGTGAATCCCGGGAGTATCGAGAAAGACGATCTGGCCGCGCTCATCGGTGAGGATGCCGACGATACGGTTGCGGGTCGTCTGCGGCTTGTCGGAGACGATCGAGACCTTCTGCCCGAGAAGGTGGTTCATCAGCGTCGATTTTCCGGCGTTGGGACGGCCGACGATCGAGACGATTCCCGATTTCCTGGTTTCACTCATGGCAGGCGAGCATCCGTCACGCGAACAGGCTCCGTCAAGCCTCCGAGGCGGAGGTCCGGAGAGCGGTCCGATCGTCGAGGGAGACCCGGACTCGGTAGATCCGCTTCCGGTCGGCGCGATCGACCTCGAACCTGAAGCCTCCCCGATTGACGGTCGCGCCGGGCAACGGTACGCGCCCGGCTTCCTTGAACACCAGACCCGCCACGGTCTCGAAGTCGTCGTCGGGCTTCTCGAGCCGGGCACCGAGAATCTCCTCGAGCGCGTCGATCCGGACCAGGCCGTTGACCAG
The DNA here is from genome assembly GCA_019347945.1 of Acidobacteriota bacterium. Classification (NCBI taxonomy): domain Bacteria; kingdom Pseudomonadati; phylum Acidobacteriota; species Acidobacteriota bacterium. The sequence goes on from JAHWKK010000043.1 coordinate 7,038, forward strand.
CCAGACGCCCTCGTCGACTTCCACCCAGCTCGCCTCCTCGCCGTCCTCGTGCTCATCGGAGATCTCGCCGACGATCTCCTCGAGAAGGTCCTCGATCGTGACCAGCCCGGCCGTTCCTCCGAACTCATCGACGGCGATGGCAATCTGCTGCCCTTCCACCTGCAGTTCACGGAGGAGCTCGGCGACTCCTTTGGTCTCGGAAACGAACCATGCAGGCCGCGTCAGAGTCTCGATCGCCGGCCTGTCACCGCGCGCGAGGGCGTCGAACGCGTCCTTGATGTGGACGAATCCGAGGACGTGATCCATGTCCCCGTCATAGATGGCGAGCCGCGAGTACTTGGTCTCGACGAATTTGTCGACGAGCTCGGAGAAGTCCGAGCCGACCGGAAGAGCGGCCACGTCAACACGAGGAGTCATCACTTCCTTGACGAGGGTGTCGCCGAACTCGACGATCGACTGCACCAGCCGGCGTTCCCCTCCTTCGAGTATCCCCTCTTCCTCGCCGACGTCGATGAACGCCTGAACCTCCTCATCGGTGACTTCGTCCTCTTCCTCCTCTTCCGCATCTCGTTTCCTTCCGAGGAACTGGAGAAGGATCCTGAGCGGATAGAGGAGCGGAAAGAGAAGGAGGTACAGGGCGTGCGAGAGCGGAATCAGCGCTCTGAGAGCCATTTCGGCCCGCTCCTCGGTGGTCGCTGCGAGAACGAACTTCCAGCCCAGAACAAGCACCAGCCATACCGCCGAAGCGAGGACAGTCGCCGCGAACAGCTCGGTCACACTGGCGAACGCCCGGAAAGTGGTGTAGAGGCCGACGATCAGCGCAAACTGCGCAACCACTCCGGTGACGAGGGAAAAGTGCTGCTTGTTGTACTGAAACCAGCGCGAGCCGCTGTCGAACGAGGGGTCCTCACCGCTCCATTGCCGAAGGCGGACCCTGCTGACGTGATGGAGGAAGTATCGCCCTCCGTCGAACGCCAGGTAGACCAGCGCGCAAAGCGTCGCCAGAACGGAGGCCTGGAGCAGGGACAGCGAAGATCCCATCAGCGATGCGTGCGCCCGGCGGTGCGGGCCACCGGCCTGAGGGCCTCCGGCAGAGGTTGGTCGTCGTCCATTCGGTCGTTCACGATTCTACGGATGGCGCTCCGGCTTGTCATCCAGCCGCTGAACCTGCATCAGCGGAGCCAACCCGGCGGGACCCCGGCACGGCGAGCGCGCGCCTGCAGCTCTGCGAATTCCTTCCGGGCAAGATCGAGCGCAGCCCGGAGGCGTGGAATCGCGCTTCGAATATCCTCGAGCTCGATCACGAGATATCCCCAGGGGCCGGCGTTGCCGCTGTTTCCCGCCACGAAGAGAAGGTGATCGTTCAGCTGACGCTCTCTCTGTTGCAGCAGCTTCAGATCGACCTCCATCATCTCGATCCTGCTCCGATGAGCCGCCGCGGCGGATCGCCACTCCGCTTCATCGGGTCCGGCTTCGACATCGATCTCGACGCCGCTGGGCGCCGGCTCGTAAAGCTCATCCGCCGGTTCCCCACCGGTTCCCGCGGCGTCCCGATGAATCCCTTTCTTCATCAGAGCGAGAAGACGCTCTTTCTGAGGGGTGTCAGGGAGCCTGGAGGCCCATGGGAGCGGTTCGCCCGCGGGCTCGGCGCTTTTCGGCTCGGGGTCCCTGGCTTTCTTCGTCGCGGCTCGCCGGTCCGTCTCCTCGACGTCGACCGCGGACAGAGGGAGCGAGTAGAGGACCCCGTCGAGCCCGATGAACGTCACCCTCCCCTCCGCGGCGGAAACGACCTCGCGGATCTCGAGCGTGGCACCCGACTCGAGGACGAGCAGGTCGACAGGGCTGGTCAGCAGCCCGGCCAGAATGACGAGAAAGTACAACATCCGAAAGGAGCAACGGTCAGAGATGCCCTCGTTGTTCCGGGCGTGGCACTCCTCTTGTAAAACGGCGTGGCACTCCTCTTGTAAAACGATGAGCCAGCATCAACCGGGACCGAAAGGAGCCACCGTGAAACGCATATCAACTCTTTCCGTCATTCTCGCCGTCATCACAGCCATCGGGTGCGGAGGAGAAAGAGGGGCGGACGGCGACGGCTCCCAGCCGCTCGTCATCGCCTTCGACAGCAGCCCGACGAACCTCGATGCCCGGATCGGCAACGACCAGAATTCCGGGAGGATCTTCGACCTCGCCTACGCGGGCCTCGTCAAACTCGCCCCCGACGGCACGTATCTTCCCGACGTCGCGGAGAGCTGGGAGATCGCGGATCGCCGAATCGAGTTCAAGATCCGGCCCGGTCTGAAGTTCCACGACGGCTCCGATCTCACCGCAGCCGATGTGAAATACACCTACGACACGGTGATGGATCCGGAGTTTCCCGGCTCGAAGGGCCCGGGATACGCCGTGGTCGATACGGTCGAGGCTCCCGATGAGAGCACGATCGTATTCAATCTCGACTCGATCAATGCCGGCATCTTCGACAACCTCACCCTCGGAATCGTTCCCGAAGGATCGCAGCCCGACGATCTGGCAACTCAGCCGGTCGGGGCGGGGCCGTACCAGGTGACGAGCTTCCGCCGGGACGACCGGGTGGAGCTCGAGGCGTTCGATCAGTTCTGGGGTGACCAGCCCCGCATCGAGAATCTGATCGTCCGCGTCATCCCCGACGCGACGACCCGTTCACTCGAGATGCAGACCGGATCGATCGACTTCGCAATCAACACGATCCCATTCGACCGGGTACCGGCGTTTCAGGAGAGCGACGAATTCAAAGTGATCGCGGAGCCGGGCGCTCAGTACCAGTACCTCGCCTTCAACCTCCGAACACCTCAGCTGGCAAAGGTGGAGGTGCGACGCGCCATCGCCCACGCGATCGACCGTGAGCGCATCATCCGCGATCTCCTTCAGGGATTCGGCAAGGCGACCGAAACGCTCTTCCCCGAGGGGCATTGGGCTCACGCAGGCAATCTTCCGACATACGCCTTCGATCCCGCGAGAGCGAAGCAGCTGCTCGACCAGGCGGGCTATCCGGATCCGGATGGAGACGGTCCGCAGACCCGATTCAACCTGGTCTACAAGACCTCGACCGACCCCGAAGCGCGCAGACAGGCCGAAATGATTCAGCAGATGCTCGCGCAGGTCGGCATCGGTATCGAGATTCAGTCCAACGAGTTCGGTACCTTCTTCGAGGACGTTCAGGCGGGCAAGTACGACATGTTCTCCCTCCGTCGCGCGGGAGTGAACGACCCCGATTTCTATACCTACATGTTCGCCTCCGACAACTTCCCTCCGGAAGGACAGAACCGCGGTTACTACGCGAACTCGCGCGTCGATCAACTCCTGAACGAAGGGCGGTCGACCTGGGATCAGGCGGAGAGGACCGAGATTTACAAGGAAGTTCAGCGGATCCTCGCCGAGGAGCTCCCCTACGTCTCGCTCTACCACCGGTACAACGTCGCGATCATGAAGTCGGATCTCGAGGGCTTCCAGATGTATCCTTCGGGCTTCATCCTCTCGGTACCCGAAATGCACTGGTAACAGGATCCAGCCCCAGTCCCGGAATCAAAGAAGGAGCCGGAATCGTTCGACTCTCTCGATGAGACGAATTTCGTGCCTTCTGCTGATCCTCTCGATTCCCGGATGGGGCGTCGCCGCGCAAAGCCCCTCCGATGAGTCCCTCGACTTCGTCAGCCAGTTTCTCCCCTCGTGCGCAGGATCTCCGCAGATCGAGATCCAGCCGTTCACGACAGGGATCCCTCGCGGGATGACGGCGCGGGTCGTCAATCTCGAAGGCGCGAATCACGACCACTCGTGCGCCGGGCTGTGGCTGGAAGTCATTCGCGGCGATCTCGGCTACGTCGGCCAGCCATGGGTCCTGACCGGGCTCGATGGCTCGGTCGCGGAGAAGATCCGCAGGTTCGCATGGCAGCGGATGAACGAGACCGTCAACGCCTCCGTGACCGGCAAACCCGACAGCCACGGCTTCATCCCGGTCACCGTCTCACTCACCACCGAGTACGGCCGGATTCCACTCGAAGGAGTCGTCGATTCCGAGGGCCAGATCTTCTATCCGGGTGGCTTCATTCCGCTCGGCACCGATGTCCGGAAACACCGGATGGCGATGCTCGCTCCCCTTCTGGAGAACACTCCCCGCCGAACGGGAGGGTCGAGCGGAGTCGAGCTCGTCGAGTTCTCCGACTTCCAGTGCCCGTCGTGCCGGTACGCTGCCGAGTGGCTCGACCCCCTGCTCGAGGAGTATGGCGACCGGATCACCTACCGTCGAGTCGACTTCCCCCTGATGAAGGCGCATCCCTGGGCGTTCCCGGCGGCTCTCTACGGCCGCGCGATTCATCGTCAGGACCCGTCCAGGTTCTGGCTGTTCAAGCAAGAAGTCTTCGGGAATCAGGACAAGCTCAGCATCTTCACGCTCGAGGATTTCGCCCTCAGCTTCATCGAGGAGCAGGGTCTCGACGCCGAACGCTTCCGGCGCGACATCGCATCGCAGGAGCTTCGCGATGAGTTGCTCCGCGCAATCGCAGTCGGAATGGTTGCGGAAGTCAACGGCACGCCGACCTACTGGGTGAACGGAAAGCCGGTCGCCGTGGGCGAGCATGGATCGCATCTGAAAAAGGTGCTCGATCTAGAGCTCGAAACAGCCGCCCGTCCCTGACCGAGACGGGGTCGGGTCTGAACCTGGATCGTTTGCTCTCGCTACATTCAACCACTCGTCATCCTTAGCAAGTGCCGGCGCCTTGCGACGGTGACGGAAATGACACCCGGGAGTGCGGAAACAACCGAACTCGCGTACTCAAACCAAGGTCATCCTGAGCGGGCGGTCGGGCGGGCAGGCGAAGGACCTCGCAGGTTGGGACATCAGCCCATGCGAAGCGCTGCAAGAGGGTCGAAGTCACAATTTCGTGGTCGTTTCATTAGGAGCCGCCAAAGGACGGCGAAGGATCTGGGGGCCGGTCGTCACTCGACGTGACCAGCGTCGGAAGCGCTGACTCACGATCCCCCGCCCAGATTCTTCGCCCGCGCTACGCCGGGCTCAGAATGACGTGGGTCGCGACGCTCCACGCGTCTGATATCCCGAATCGCGAATTTCGGTCTCGTTCCGGGACGCCGGGGAGGCTCGACCTCGACGAGAAGATCCGCCGATCCTTCCCGCAGCAGACCGAGCTCTTCATCGCCGGGGCGCCAGATCCCGGCAGTCCCTTCCCCCGATTCGTCGCGAATCTGCATCTCGAACCGGTCGGGGAACGGATTCGACAACTGCTCGATCGTCACGTTCCGGAGGAGGAAAACCGGATCGGGATTGTCGGCTCCGAACGGTTCGAGCAGATCGACGTCTTCGGCAAAGGTTTCATCGACGTCCGCGACCCGGATCTCCGCGTCGTAACCGATCGTTCGGCGGTAGGCCGCGTCGGGGATCTCGAGCGCCACCTGTTCCATTCTGGCGCACAGCTCATCCCATCGATCGCGGCGGAGCGTGAAGCCGCAGGCGTAGCTGTGTCCGCCAAAGTGCTCGAAAACGTCGGCGATCCTCGAGAGAAGCCGGTGGAGATCGACCGTCGGAATGCTTCGCGCCGACCCGAAACAGCGGTCATCTTCGAGCCGGACGATCAGTGCGGGGCGGTTGACCGATTCGACGACTCTCGAGGCACACAGGCCGAGCACCCCTTTATGCCACCCCTGCCGGCCGGCGACCACGACCCGGGCGGGATCGGGCCCGATCGACTCCATCACCTGGCGTGTGACCGCGTCCTGAATCGTGCGGCGCTCCCCGTTCAATCGCTCGAGCTCGGCGAGCAGTCCGATCACCTCCCCCTCGTCGCGCGTTTCGAAGAGCCGGATCGCAGTGTCCGCCGAGGCGAGCCGGCCGGCGGCGTTGAAACGGGGAGCGATCCGGAAACCGACGTCCCGGCCCCGTAGCGAGCGTCCGAGCATTCCGAGGTTTCGGAGCAGCGCTCGAAGTCCGGGATTGCGCGGATCGCGAAGGCCGCTCAGGCCCATCCGGGCGATCGTCCGGTTCTCACCGGTGAGCGGGGCGACGTCCGCGATCGTTCCGAGCGCGGCGATCTTCGCCAGCGACTCGATCGAGACCTCCCGGCCGGCCCTTCTCAGAAGCTCGCAACAGAGCTTGAAGGTGACGCCGACACCGGCGAGGTCCTTGTACGGATACTCGCAGCCCGGTTTCTTCGGATTCAGAATCGCCACGGCTCGCGGGAGGGCGTCGGGGGGAAGATGATGATCGGTCACGATGACGTCGATCCCCATTTCGATCGCCCGCTCGACCGGCTCGACCGACGTGATGCCGCAGTCGACGGTGATCACGACCCGGACGTCGCGTTCCTCGAGCGCCCGCTGCAGCACTTCGAGCTTCAGTCCGTAGCCATCGACGAGACGGTGGGGAACGACATATCCCGCTTCCGCGCCGAGAATTCGAAGCACTGTCTGGAGCAGCACGATCGAGGTCACGCCATCGACGTCGTAGTCGCCGTAGATGAGGATCTGTTCGCCTCCGCTGATCGCCCGCTCGATCCGGTCGCACGCCGCTTCCATTCCGTCGATGAGGCCGCCGTCGTGAAGATCGCCCACTTCGGGTGCAGTGAAGCGCCGAAACTCCTCGGCGGTCCGGACACCACGGGCAGCGAGAAGCTCCCGGATGACCGGGTTGCGAATGGGAAGAGAGTCGTCTGACGCGGTTTCCGGGGCGGGGATCCAGGCGTCGAAACGCGACACGGTCAACGCTTCTCCACCGCTCCCATCGCCCTGAACTTGGCGTAACGCTGATTCGGCAGGTTCTCCGGTTTGACCTTGCTCAGCTCCTTGAGAGCCTTCTCCAGGAAGGGGCGAAGATTCTCCGCCGCGGCCTCGGGATCGTCATGCGCGCCTCCGACCGGCTCCGGCACGATCGAGTCGATCACCCCGAGCTTCTCGAGGTCGGTGGCGGTCAGCCGGAGAGCCTCCGACGCCTGCTTCGCCGCCGACGGATCCTTCCACAGAATTGCCGCGCATCCTTCCGGGGAGATCACCGAATAGATGGCGTGCTCGAACATGAGGATTCGATCTCCGACGCCGAGCGCGAGCGCCCCGCCGCTCCCCCCCTCGCCGGTCACTGTGACGATGATCGGAACCTGCAGCAGCGCCATCTCGAGAAGATTTCTCGCGATCGCTTCCGCCTGCCCTCTCTCCTCGGCGCCGATTCCGGGATAGGCACCCGGCGTATCGATGAAGGTGAAGATCGGCCGGCCGAACCGTTCGGCGATCCTCATGACCCGGAGGGCTTTGCGATATCCCTCGGGACGGGGCATTCCGAAGTTGCGCCGGATCTTCTCGGTCGTGTCCCTCCCCTTCTGGTGGCCGATCACGGCACACGTCGCCTTGCCGAACTTCGCGAAGCCGGCCACGATTGCGGGGTCGTCGGAGAATGCCCGATCGCCATGGACCTCGACGAAGTCGGTGAAGAGCATGTTGATTAAATCGAGGGTGTAGGGTCTCGAGTGATGCCGCGCCGTGAGGGTTTTCTGCCACGGATCGAGGTTTCCGTAGATCTCCTTCGAGAGGATCTCGAGCTTCTCCTGGAGCTGCCGGACCTTCCTGCCGCTCCGCCCCTCGGAGTTGAGCTCCTCGATCTCCTTTCGAAGCTCGAGCAGAGGCTCCTCGAACCGGTTGGTCTCGTTCATCATCGTCCTGAACTCTAGCAGAACCCGCACCCGGGGGGCTTCGACGCTCTCGATCGCTTCCTCGTTGAGCGCCTCGGCGGTCAGATTCGCTGTCGTTACCCGGTACTCGTGAATCCGTCGCCTCCGGTGCGAGCCTGCACCGGTGAACGGCAATCGTTAGCGCGTTGGCCACGGCGAGGTATCCTCGGTTGGGTGGAGTTCGAGGGAGAAGGATGTCTACAACCAGAGCAACATGAAGTCATGTTTTCGGAAGCCGCGAGTGTATTCGCGGACCCTCTGGCCTGGACGATTCCA
>JAHWKK010000044.1 GCA_019347945.1 Acidobacteriota bacterium
GGGTCGCGACACCCTTGCCCCAATGCTCCTTGCCGATCCAGTAGCCGACGAGGCGGACACCGTCCTGGGGCCAGCTCCCGATGTTGCCCGCGACCTGGCCGTCGAGGAGGATCGTTCGCGTGACCGCCGCAGGGTTGCCGAGGATCTTTGTCGCCCAATGGGCGTCGAAGGCTGCGCGGTCGCGGGCGGCGAAGGCGGCCATGCGCGTGGCGTCGGCGTCGAGTTGTTGCTCGTAGAAGATGGGAAGGTCGTTGGGATCGATGTTGCGGAGTCGTACTTCGTTGCTCATTTGCCTACACCCGGCCAGCCGTCGGTCCATCTGTCTGTTTTCCCTTAGTGATGTGCGAAACAGACAGTGTGCCGAGTGCCGCCTAACGGATCGGCCGCTCACCGGCGCCGACCGCGATGAAATGATGACAAAACACTCGGAGGACAGGAACGCAGAGGTTGGTGTCCGGTGCAGCGGTTGAGTCAGACGGCGGATCACTGGAGGCTCCAAAACGGGCCGGTAAGATGCAGCGAGGCAAGGAGGGATTCGGTCTCGTCAAGAGTGGGTCGGCGCCAGGCTGGATCTCGACGATCATGTGAGTACCACGCTTGTGCGAGTCGCCAAGATTGATCAAGCGACAGCATCGCGCCACGCGGCAGATGCCAAGAGTCGGACCAGCGAGCGACATGCTCTTCCGACCGGAAGAGGAGCATGGTCTTTCAGTTGTAGACGATATCTTGCCACCAGCGACGCGCGGGGATGGCGAAATGGACGATGCCAGTAGCCGGCCCGAGCTGTCCGTCGCGAATCGAGAGGCTCATCGCTTCGCTGCAGCAACCGCAGGAACTCGCGATGCGTGCGTCGGCTTGGAGCATAGCCGGAATACCGAGCGCATCCCAGATGCAGTTGCCGTAGTAGATACGACCCTGGGCGTGAACGGCGAAAGGTGTCGGGACGGCGGAGAACGGGTTGGCCATGAGCACTTCGCGGCTTTCACGCTGGAGCACCAGAGCCCTCGCCGCCGCCAGACGTTCGAGTGACTCGCGCATATCGGCTCGTGATACTCCGAGCCGTTCTGCCAGCTCGTTGACCGTCGGCGGCAAGCCGGCAGATATCGTTGCCTCGTACACGCTGGTGCGAACCTTCACATCTTGATCTTCAGGAGTGCTGAGCATCCGGTGACTTCACCTCCGCTGGCTAACGGCCCGGCGGTCACCTGCCCGGGCACGCCCGAAATAGTATCAAGATTGAGTAGCGGTAGCGCGTGCCCGGAGGGGCGCAGTTGGAAGAGGGTCAGACCTTCGTTTTTCGGTTGGATCGCGCGAATCTGACCGCCGAGGAGATCCACGGAGAGCCGATCAGATGCAGGAGCGTCGGGAGCTCCGGACGTGACCGCGTTGCCGGGACAAGCTCGCTTTTCTAGCTCGGAATGGAAACTCCGTGACATCTCTCCGCCAGGAGTAGAATCCCTCCGAGCCAGAAAATGTGCGACGAAACCGAAAAACGAAGGTCTGACCCCCATCTTCCCCATGTCGTTGTTAGGCCCCATCGCGCACTACGCGAATATCGATTTCCCTGTCAACGTATTTCCACTCTTCTGTGGCACGAAGTTCAGCGACCAATTCATCGAAGGCTGGAGAGTCTGATGGCCCGTACTCGAACCACGTCAAGAAATCGAATGGCTCGTTCTCGCCAACGTCACGACAGTGATGGAGCCGACGGGCAACTGCCGGCAGATACCGTAGCCCGGTCGCTACGTGCTTAGAGCTTTCCTCAAAAATCCTTCGGCGTTCATCTTGGGCGAGGCCCCACCACGACGCGGCCTTGCGAATGGGAATGAGAGCAGCGCAAGTCGCATGAGGGCGACCGAGTGTCGGTTGCCGTACAACAAGCTGGTCTTTCTCGGTTCGAGTTACATAGCGCTCGTTGCTCGTGATTCCACGCAGCACCCATTTTGCACCGTCGGGAACCTGAGGGACGGCTCCAGTGACGATATCCAACCGCTTAACATCGGCAAGGGGATCTCCGACAACGGTGCTGATGTTCGCGACTCGCCATAGACCGGTCCCGCCGCCTACGAAAGAAAAGAGTCGGGCATTCATTTCGATGGCTATCTCCGTTGTGGAGCCTAACGGATCTGCGGTTCACCGGCGCGGGCGACGCGCAGAACGTGAAAGTAAAGGTAGCACGACCGAGCCCGCGTCCGGTGCAACCGTAAGTTAGGTGGCATGCTCGTGCGGCGCGAAGTCACCGATCGGTTCAATCCCAGCGTCTCAAATTCGAAGACTTCGATACTGATCGCGGATAGCCGCTATTTTCGAGCTCCTTGACTACGAGCCCCCAAGCGACCGCATACACAGGCCAGCCAAGTTGACTCTCAACGTGCTGGCGGAGTGCGGGCGATGCAATCAGCGACGCTTTGAACACGGACCGGCTTTCAAGCATGTCGCGGCCCTGTGGCTGGGAGTGCTGAACGAGTATCGAACTGCAGTCGTTGCCAGGCCACGACCACGGCTCACTTCTGGCGCGCTGCCTTGGGTTGCAGGCGCCAGATATCGCCCTGCTGCTCCGTCTGAACCGTCATGATCGTGGAGGCGTCGGCGGCGAGTTTCGTGTTTCTCGTACCGCGGCGCACGCGATCGTCGCCGAACGTGATCCCGGCCGGAAGCGGGCGAACGACGACCTTGCGCGAATCGACGTCGAGGAGGCCGACGTGCTGACGTTCGAAGAACACGACGTGCCTGCCGTCGGGCAGCCATTGAGGAGCCGTGCCGCGCTCGGAGATCTTTTCAAAACGCCTTTTGCCAATGGTGTAGAGGGCTACACCTTCGGCGTGACCACCACGTACATGGTTCACGCCGGCGACGATGCGGCGTCCATCGGGCGACCAGCGGGGGATCTCCGGCGCATGGTCGTCATCGAAGAACGACAGCATCTCCACGCGGTGTTTGAGCGGCCGGTCGAGGTGAACCAGTGCGGCAAAACGATCCGTGGCCGCGATCAGCATCCGCCCGTCGGGTGACGGTGAGGGGTAGTAGAGGACTCGCATCCCTTCTCGCGCGAGAGGCACATCCGTGACTTGCGAGAGGCCGCTGCCGTCCGCGCGGATACTCCAGGCCTGGTAGGCGCCGGCGCGGTTCGAATAGAAGTAAATCGTCTTTCCGTCCGGCGACCATGCAGGATGGCGATCACGCGCAGCGTCGTTGGTGAGCTGTCGCACCTCGGCGCCGTCGGAGCGAGCGACGAAAAGGTCCTCGTGTCGCGCCGCGGTCGTGAACGCGATCGATCGCCCATCAGGGGACAACGCGAAGGAGAAGATGCCGACCGAGGACTCGAGGAGCGGACGGGCGGCACCGACTGTGAGGCTTTTCGCGTCGAATTCATGCGCTACGAGGCGATCGGTGCCCGCCATCGTGGCAAATGCGATTTCTTCCTGTTCGGACAGGGTGAAATGGCCGCTGAATGCCGCCGGCAACGCGAGCGGCTCGGGCTTCCCCTCCACCTCGCCGCTCTCTTCGTCGATCCGAATTCGCCAGAGATTGTCCGTACCATCACGGTCGCTTCCGAAGTAGAGCGCGTCGCCGCGTGGGGACCAGGTCGGGCTCCAATCGAGATGGGCGTCCGATGTCACGCGCACGAGCGTCTCGACCGGCTCCTTGGCGTCGGCTTCGATGGTCCAGATGTCGCGGTTGCTGAACTCATCGCCCAGACCCCAGAACGCGATCCGCTTTCCACTCGGCGACCAGCTTGGCTGTACGGCGTCTGCGCCGCTGCCGGCGATGGCGTGCGCGCCGGCTTGCAGGAGGCGTCGCTTCTCGGCCGTCCGCGTATCGATGATCCATAAGTCGCTCATCGCTTCCCGGTTGCGCGGTGTGAGCTCAGTGCGCTCGGTGGCGATGACCAGTCGCGTTCCGTCCGGCGACCACGAGGGGTTGTACCCGAAGTCCGTCAGGCGGCGGACCGACTCGCCGGTTGCACCCATGACGAAGATTCCGCCGCCGTCACGATCGGAACGGAATGCGATCTGCGAGCCGTCACGCGAAAACGCCGGCTGGTCGTCATCGGCAGGCGAGTCTTTCGTGATGTTGATGGGCGTGCGGCCGTCGACCCGTTGCACGTAAATGTCGCGGTTGCCGCCCCTCGAAGAAACATAGGCGAATGTCGTCCCGTCGGGCGCGAGCGCTGGGAACATCTCCAGACCGGCGTCGAAGGTCAACTGTTGAAACGTTCGCGCTTCCAGTGAGGAAGCATCGGCGGTTCCGCTGCGAAGAAATGCGAGTGCTCCGGCCGCCGCGACCGCTATGGCGGCAGCCACGGCAGCGACGAGCCACCACCGGCGCGAGGTACGGATCGCGGGCGCGGCTCCGCTCACGCTCCCCGAGAAATCCTGCAACGTGCTCAGTTGAAACGCGAGATCGCGCGCCGACTGAAAGCGCTCGCGCGGGTTCTTCTCCAGACAGTGCCGCACGATGCGCTCGGCGGCGGGTGGCAGCTTCGGATTCGCGGCGGTAAGCTCCGGCGGGTCCTCCTTCAACACGGCGTTCATCGTCTCGATCGACGACTCGCCGCGAAAGGCGCGGCGGCCGGAAAGCATCTCGTACAGGATCGCGCCGAGAGAAAAGATGTCCGTGCGGTGGTCGATCGCCTGCGCGCGAACCTGCTCGGGCGACATATACCCGGCCGTCCCCATCACCGTGCCCGGCGAGGTCTGTTTCTGTTGCGTGCGCGATTCATCCTCGGCCGGGGGTTCAGGCGTCACGAGCTTCGCCAGACCGAAGTCGAGGATTTTCACTCGGCCATCGTTCGTGATGAAAAGGTTCTCTGGTTTGAGGTCGCGATGAATGATCCCCTTCTCGTGCGCAACGGCCAGCGCCGCGGCGATCTGCGCGGCGTAGTCAATGGCTTTCCGCAGCGGCAGCGCTGAAGGCGAATCGTCACCGAGCACCCCGCGCAGCGTCTCCCCTTCGAGGAGCTCCATGACGATGTACGGCGAACCGTCGACGGAGCCGACGTCGAAGATCGTCAGCAGCCCCGGGTGATTGAGAGCGCCGGCCGCGCGTGCCTCCTGCTCGAAGCGCCGGAGCCGGTCATCGCTCGCGGCGAACGACTCCGGCAAGACCTTGATGGCCACGTCGCGAGCGATGCGAGAGTCACGCGCCCGCCATACTTCACCCATCCCGCCGGCACCAATGCGCGAAACGACCTCATAAGGCCCGAGCCGTGTACCCGTTATGATGCGCATGAAGAGTGCCCGCATGATCTCGCACTAAGGCTGCGGGAGCAAATCGAATTCAGCGCGGCCGAGGTGAAGAGCGTCCGACCGTAACCGCGCGGGGATAGGCAGATGGATTCAACTTAGAACTCTACCTAACTCTATATTAGTGGACCTACGGGAAACGGGCAATGTGGACCAGCAGAGAATATCGCTTTGATGGGGTGCGGTCAATGCAAAGGCCGATCGGCCGGCCCGGCGTGAAATCGTCGCGAAATCGAGTTGAAGCCCACCATCTGCGTGTCCGAGCCCAAGAGGAAGAGGGTCACACCTTCGTTTTTCGGTGGATCGCGCGAATCTGACCGCCGAGGTGATCCACGGAGAGCCGATCAGATGCAGGAGCGTCGCGAGACCCGGACGCGACCGCGTTGCCGGGACAGTTCGCTTTTCTTGCTCGGAATGGAAACTCCGTGACATCTCTCCGTCAGGGTAGAACCACTCCGAGCCAGAAGATGTGCGACGAAACCGAAAACCGAAGGTCTGACCCCCATTTTCACGACCCCCATTTTCCGATTTTCCGCGGCAGCGGCCATTGCCTCTGCGACATATGTTCAGCTATTCGCCGATGAGGCGCTTCCAGTCGAGGTAGACGCGCAGAGGAGTGCTGTCGCTGGCGTTCCGGATCTCGGCGACGAACCCCTCGCCGTTGGGCAGCGGGTCCCACGCGCCGATCTCGGCAGAGGAGGTGAAGAGCTCCTCCGGCTCTCCGATCGCGGCTCCGCTCTCGGGTGAGATCCGGACGCTCATCATCCCGTCGTCCGTCATCCAGAGGAGCCTAGTCCCATCGGCGCTCCAGCGCGGCCGATTGGCGCTCTCGAGGGAGATCTGCCTGGCGGGTCCCGGTCCCGGAAACGGCTTCACGTAAATCTGCCATTCTCCGGAGGCGTTCGATTGATACGCGACGAAACGGCCGTCGGGGGAGAAGCGCCCCCCCGGCTCGACGAACGGAGACGTCACGAATGGCTCTCTCTCCCCGGGCGAGTCGAGACGCGCGAGCCAGAGGTCTCCGTTGTTGGCGAGATCGGCGCGCGTGAAGTAGAGCAGCCACTTCCCGTCGGGTGAGACGTCGCGCGGCAACTGGCCGTTGGGCTCGGAGACGATGAGCTCGTCTTCCCCCGCTCCGTCGATCGTACGGGCGTAGATGTCGGGCCATCCGGTGCGGTCCCAGGCGTAGAGCAGCCGGCTGCCGTCCGGCATCCAGACGGGGAAGTTCTCCCACCCGCTGTCGAGCGTGAGCCTGCGCTTGGTCCTGCGGTCGAGACCGTGCAGCCAGACGTCGAAGGTGCCCAGCTTCGGGTTCTCCACCGCCACCGCAACCTGGCTTCCGTCCGGCGAGACTCGAAGGTCGCCGATCGCCCCCTCGGTATCGAGCGACCCGATCGATCTGCCGTCCATGTCGAGCAGGTGGAGCTCTCCCGGCGGATCCGGCGCTTCCACGACGAGGACTCCGCTCCTCGATACTGAAAAGCCGGCCCATCCGGTCGGCTTGAAATAGCCTACGTTGGCGAGCACCGTCCGTGGTTCTCCGGTGATCTCGAGCTCATCGACGTCGAAGGGATAGGCGAGAAGCGTCCCGTCGCGAACGGCGAGAAGATAGCCGGGCTCCACGTACTCGACCTCCGAGCCGATCTCCCCGATGAACGTCGTCTCGGCGGAATCGAGGTTTCCCGCGTAGAGCCGCTGGGAATGATCGCGCCGGTTCGGATCCCTCATGTTCGCGGTGAATAGGAACCGCCGTCCATCGGGCAGAAAGGTCGGACTCGAGTGGGCGAACTCGTGCTGATCTCTGTCGAGTGCGGTGATCGTCCGGACCGAGGAGCTGCCCGGATCGATCCTGCTGAGAGGAGCCTCGCCCGTCGCCAGGAGAATGACCCCGTCCGGGCTCCAGGCCCCCTTCGCGACCGAGTCGACCTCCGCGATCGGCTGCGGGGGCCCTCCCGATGCGGAAATCTTCATCAGGTTCCCTTCGTCGAAATAGGCGATCGAGCTTCCGTCGTGGGACCAGAAAAAAGAGGAGCGCGACAGCGGGCCGGTCAGAGGCGAGGCCTCCAGCGAGTCGAGCGGCCGGATCCACAGCCGTGCGCGACCCTCACGCTCCTGGGCAATGAAAGCAATACGCGATCCGTCGGGTGAGACCGAAGCGCTCCACAGCTCACTGTAACGATCGGTCGATCCGGGAATCTCGAAGCTGACCCGCGTCTCGGATACCGGCTTCGGGATCAGCCATCCGGCGAGCGAGGCGAGAATCGCCATGAGAACCAGAGCGGCGGCCCACAGAGCGCGCTCACGGGACTTTCTCCGCTTCAGGACGGGGCTGGCGACGCCCGCCTGCGAGCCCGCTTCGGAGATCCAGCGGAGCTCGGTGGCGATGTCGTGGGCGGACTGCCAGCGGTCCTCCGGGTCCTTCTCCAGACACTTTCGCACCACGTGGTCGAGCGCGGGAGGCGTGAGCGGCTGCACCGTCGAGATCGGCGGGGGCTGACGATCCATGATCGCGGCGATCAGGCTCGCCCGGCTCGACCCCTCGAAGGCGCGGGAACCGGTCGCCATCTCGTGGAGAACCGCGCCGAGAGCGAAGATGTCCGTGCGGGCGTCTGCAGGTTTGCCTTCGACCTGTTCCGGCGCCATGTACTGGAAGGTCCCGAGAATGGTTCCCTCCTCGGTCAGCGGCTTGTGCGCGGTTGGCAGAGCGGTCTCGGCCGGGGGAGGTTCGACTGCTTCGGCCGCGGTCTTCGCGAGTCCGAAATCGAGGAGCTTCGCTCCCGATCTCGTGATCATGATGTTGCCGGGCTTGAGGTCACGGTGGACGATGCCGTGCTGGTGCGCGCGGTGGAGCGCGCTCGCGATCTGCTCGCCATAGCGGATCACCTGCTCTACGGGAAGCGGCCCGCCTTTCAATCGATCGGCGAGATTCTCCCCCTCACAGAACTCCATCACGAGATATTCGGAGCCGTCGATCTCGCCGATGTCATGCAGCGTACAGATGTGCGGGTGGTTCAGAGACGAGACGGCTTTCGCCTCGCGCTCGAACCGGACTTTCAGTTGCGCGTTGTTCGACAGTGCCGCAGGAAGGATCTTGATTGCGACGGAGCGGTCGAGTCGGGTGTCGACGGCACGGTAGACTTCGCCCATCCCGCCGGCGCCGACCGACTCCACAACTTCATACGGTCCGAGCCGCGCTCCCTTTTCCAACTGCATCGACGGCATGAAGTATAGCGCGGCAGTCGTTTTCGACACGATCGCAGAAGGATGAGTGCAGTCCTGTGCTGGGTCAGTGGATATGGGATCGGGTCGCGTTTTCTTGTTAGTTGCTTGTTGGTTGGTGCCAGGTTGTTGGGGCTCAGTGAACTGCAACCGGAAAGTTGCCTCCGCACGCCCTGACTGCTAAGAGGGGTGTTTGAGAGGCGAGGTCCGGCACCCCTGCCGGGGTGCTGCGTGGTTTTGGCTGGAGCAGTGGCGACCGGTGGTTGAATCAACTTAAGGAAGTTGGGGTCAGAGCCAGAAAATCAACTTACGCCGGCAAGGGGAGCCTTCGCACGCTCGCCTATCGGGAGTGCGGCTTAACGATGCAGATGATCGCGGGAGTATCTCGGCGTCACCGGTCAGGGAGTCAAAAATGATCCACGCCGCATTAGAGCTGGAACGCGGCGACCACGCACATGCTGGGAAACTCTGAAGAGGATTCGATCGGCGTTAAGTTGATTTTCTGGCTCTGACCCCAACTTCTTCCTCGCTCGGAATGGGAAACTCCGTGACAATCTCTCAGCCAGGAGTAGAATCCCTCCGAGCCAGAAATGTGCGACGAAACCGAAAAACGAAGGTCTGCCCCCCATTTTCCCAGAAAAGTCCTACCGTTACCGAAACTTTCGTGACACTTCTCCACGAGGAGTAGAATGCTCCCGAACCCGAAAATGCGCGATGAATCGAAAAACGAAGGTGTGGCCCCCATTACCTCCGGAGGCCGTCTCCAGCCGGTAGTGAAGCTACCATAAACCGGAAGTCATGCTACCATAGCGATGCTAACACGGTAATCTTTTTCTGCTCAGGAGGCTTTCAGTGCGCCAACGACAACCATTTCTATTTCTTCTGATCCTGGTGACCCTTGTACTCACTCCGGGACTCGAGGCAGCCACTCCGGCTTCCGGTTCAGTCTCGGATACAAGTCCGATCGTCACCTGGAACGGTGGGCCGCTTCCCTCGACGCTCTCGGCAAACTGCGGCGGCCCCGACGGGACGAGTTGCGACAACTTCAAGCTCGAGATCATTCCCCCCGACTATAGTTTCCAGGTCGATATCATTCTCGTCCCGCAGCTCGCCGACGACTGGGACCTGCAGGTTTATGGTCCTGA
>JAHWKK010000045.1 GCA_019347945.1 Acidobacteriota bacterium
ATATCAATGGCAATATGGTTCACGGCTGGTCTCCTCTTCTGGGCTTCGAGCCCGTCTAACGTGGGATGCACGATCAAATCGTGACATCGTTCGAGGGGACCGGCCTACTCATCGTCTCTGGGCGGGGATCGTGGATAGGTTGCGAAAGGGCATCACGCGGATTCACGACCCGCCCGGATACTGTCGCCCGCTGAGGCGGGCTCGACATTGAGGGTGCCGCGTCCCTGTCCCCCGGCTGAAGCCGGGGGACGTGATCTGGCGCCGCCTTACGGCGGCTCTGTCAGCTGCGTCAGATTCTCGCGCCTGAACGATCAGCCGGTCGTGTTCGATTCTGTCGCCGGCCCGCGGTGGCGAAACCACGCGACGATCGCGTCATTGCCAGCCCGCAAGGGCGACAGAACGTCGACCACTCTCAAAGATGTTGCATCTCGCGAGATCTCCACTTCGCAACAGCCCGCTCTGCGGGCGAAAGAACTTAGCCCCCGGCTTCAGCCGGGGGTTAGAGAGCCGTCTCAGAGAATGTCGAGCCCGCTTCAGCGGGCGACAGATTTTCGCCGCGCGGCTCAGACCCGGTCGCGAAGCTTCGTCACGCCGGCCTTCTCCGCGCAATGGTCGCAGCAGAAGTACCGGCCGTCTTTTTCCAGCCCGTGACCGATGATGCGCGTGGAGCACACCTCACATTCCGGCGCCAGCGCCTGGATGGCACATTCGAAACAGTCGAAGGTGTGCGTCTCACCATTGTGGGTCGTGACCGTGAAACTCTTGTCGTAGCGGTTGCCGCAGTTGGTGCAGGTTTTGTCCATGATGAACCGAACTGCGTCGTGCGAGCGCTATGCCACGGCAGCGATCCGATTCAGGCGAGGCAGGTGAGAGTTTCGGTGTGTGGCCCCCATTCACAGAGAGGGTAGAGCGAGCTCTCGAAGCGCTCGGTGTAGTTCGCGTTGCGATGCTGATACTCCGCCTCGTGGTCGACGAAGGACGCGAACAGTGTGTAAGTGTTGCCGTCGGCGTGCTGAAAAGCCCGGTAGTCCGTGCCGGGCTCGATCATGCGAAGGTTTCGAAGAAATGTCAGAAGGATCCGCTCCGCCTCGACATTACGATTCGCCTTAACCCGGTACTGGATCGTTCTGGTCAATCGCTCACCCCCTTCTCACAATTCAATACGCCGGAAACCCGCTTCGGTTTCGTCCCTCCGACGATTTTTGGGGCCCGCGAATGTATGATTGAAGCCGTCCACGTCCAGGGAGACCAACCGAGTGCGTAAATTCATTCTGATTCTGCTCGCGATTGTCGCGGGCGGCCACTCTTCAGCCGCGGAGAGCGACCTCCGGCGGGAAGGAGCCGTCGTGGCGGCCGCCGGTGTCGTTTCGGATTACCTCGATCGCGGACCCGCCGCAATCAGCGAGAGGCTCTCCGAATCATCGCCGCTTCGGGAGCGAGCCGATATCGAGCAATGGATCGAGCTGGTTCTCGGTCCCGCGCGCGACTCGACCTGGGTTCTCGAAACGGCCGACGAGACGACCGAAGTCGCCTTCTGGGTTACCTACGGCTCCGGCATCGACGAGCTCGTGACATTCAGCATGGTCGAGGCTGGTGGGCAGTGGCTCGTCGACGACGTGACCAACACGACATTCTCAGCCTCGGCCGATCCGGTCGTGAGCGAGTCCGTTCCTGTCGCCGATTCCGAAGGTCCGATCCGGACATCCTGGATTCCACCGGCCGCCGGCCTCATCGGCCTCATGGTCGTCGGGCTGTCATTCCGGATGAAGAAAGCAAAGTGGATTGCCATCGCTGCGGGATTGCTGATCATCGGCGGAGCAGCGGCCCTCTTCGCCGTGAGCCAGAAGCGCTCCGATCGCGCTGCTGAAGTGGTTGCCGCGAGCGAAGCGACCCTCGACGAGCTGCTCCGGTACCGGCGGGCGCTGGCGGCCGGGAACGAAGAGATGTCGGTGCCCGCGGGCAGGCCGGCGGCGTTGTGGGGCGCCCAGGTCGCGCTTCTTCGGATGGACGAGACGAAAGCGAATGAGCTTCTCGGTTCGATCGATTCCAGCGAGAGCGATCTTCGCGCAGCGCTGCTGGAGGGACGGGCGGCGGCGGCGATGGATGATCCGGTGGGCGCCATGCTGGCCTACGATCGGGCGCTCCGAATCCGGCCCCGGTCCGACAGCGTCCGGATGGAGGTCGCGCGGACCGCTCTGATCTTCGGGTTCGACGACCGGGCACGGGCGAGCCTTCTCGAGCTCGAGCGTCTCGGCACGGATCATCCCGCCCCGCATTACTTCCTGGCGATCCTGGGAGAGGTCGATTCGGACAATGACGTGGAGGCGGCGGAAGCGCGCTTCCTGACGGGAATGCGACTCGAGCCGTCCAGCCGGCAGACTCTTCTCTCGTTCCCCTACTTCTCGCATATGTTCCGCCGGCCGAAGGTCGCGCTCGAGGTTCGGCTTCCGAGCGTCAACGAGCCGGTCCGCAACTTCGTGGGGCCAGCAAAGTCGCCGATCGCAATGCCCACCGGATGGCGTGCAACGCGCTCGGGTGAGGCACTGCTTCTCGACGGCCCTGATGACGCGACGGTGCAGTTGTGGGGGATGGCGCCGCACGCACCGGAGGGGACGGTCGTGGTCGATGCGCTCACGTGGGAACAGATGGAGCGGAACCGCGTCCTCTCGGCGATCGATCAGCTCCGGGAAACGGCGGCGAGCCCGGCCGGGTGGCTGCAGCCCGCTCAGCGAGACCGGCTGGCAACAGCGGTCGAGGCCCTCGACGAGCGAAACCGGTGGAACGATGTGGACCTGCTGACCAGGACACTCCCCGAAGATCTCGAACGGGTACCGACGCAGGTGGTGATCGCGCGCTCGAATGCTCTGCAACGGCTCGACCGCAGCTCCGAGGCGACCTCGTTCACCGCGACAGCCGCGATCAGCGAGCTGAGACGCCCGAGTCCCGACCCGCGCCGGCTCTACGAGCTCGGCGAGATGATGGGCGAGCTCGGACGCTACGACATCGCGATCCGTCTCCTCGAGCGTGCCGACGTTCTCCGCGACGACGTCGACCTCGGTGATCGCATCCGCCAGCTCTCACTGCTCAGCCGGCTCGAGGAAAGCTATCAGGTGCATCGCACTCCCCACTTCGAGATTCGCTATCCGCCCGACGCCGTCGAGACCCGCGCACAGAAGGTCGGCGACATTCTCGAAAAGGAGCTGGCGCGCGTCTCCGCGAAGCTCGGGGTCGAGCCCTTCGAGCACTGCACGGTCAATCTGCTCAAGTGGAGCGAGTTCCGGAGTCTCTTCACCCACAGCGTTCCGATCCTCGGTTTTTACGACGGGGAGATCACGCTGCCGCTCGCCGAGGTCCCGATCTTCCCTCCGGAGATCGTCGGGCTCATGACCCACGAGCTGACGCATGCGATCGTGGCGGACGCCACCGGAGACAAGGCTCCGCGGTGGTTCCAGGAGGGGATGGCCCAGCGGATGGAGATGGGACCCGCGGGGAACGCGTTCAACCGTTACGACGACGACGGGATGCTGGCGATCTCGCTGCTCGACCCTGCCATCGGCGGGTCGGGAGATCCTCAGATGATCCGGCAGGGTTACGTCATCTCGCAGACGCTCGTCCGCTATCTCGAGTCGCTCGACCGTCGCACCTGGAAGCGGATGCTCGATGCATTCGGGGAGGGGATGTCGACGAGCGAAGCGCTCGAATCGATCTATGGGAAGCCGGAAGCCGAGCTCGATTCCGACTTCCGCGAGTGGGGACGAGCGAAATCGAGGCTCTTTCTCGACGATGAGATGGTTCGCTACGACCAGGCGGACATCTCGGACTGGATCCGGTTCTCAGAAGAGTGAAGAGTGAAGAGTGAAAAGAAAGGCGAAACCGCCGGAGCCGGTATCATTCGCCGGCAACCGGCAACCGGCAACCGGCAACCGGCAACCGGCAACCGGCAACCGGCAACCGGCGACGGCCTCAATCCTGGCGGCCTTCGATGGCGGCGAGGAGGATCGCGGCGGCGATTCCAAGTCGCCGGTCGAGGCGGCGCATCGTGTCGGGGGAAAAGTCGACGTCGAGTTTGTAGACGAACGGGTTGAACCTCTGAGTCATCGTCGCAACCTCGGCGCCGTTCATCGTCATGTGGTATTTCTGTGGAATGAGGCTTCCACCCGCGCGGCGCACGATCGCGAGCAGCGCGCTGTCCTCCCGGATGACGGCAACCGGTTTTTCTGCCGGGTCCATGATGATCCATTCGTCGCGGAGGATCGATCGCAGACCCTTCCGCTGAATGCAGCCGACGCGTTCCCGCGTCTGGCCGTCGACGACGTCGTAGATCGTCGAGATGTCGGCCCAGGTCCGTGCCGAGATGGTCAGCAGCTCGCTCTGCATCTGCTCGGAAGCGTAGAGGCGGATGTCCTCCTTCAGCTTGAAGGCCTTCATCTCGGAGTAGAGGACCAGATTGCCGGAGCCGTCGTAGATGTGGAACGCGCCTCCGAAGAGTTTCAGGACCTTTCGGCGAAGGAGGTACTTGGTGTGTTGTGACCAGAGATCGTTCATTTGTGAGCTCGCGCGTCTCGAGAAAAGGGACAACTCCTGCGATTCGTGGGCTTAAGCATACCGCAGGTGCACGTCTTCGCTGGAGTGCGCGAGGTCGGGCTAGGGATCTGGATCTTCCCGGCTTCCGTCAGGATCACGCTCCCTGATCCCAATCGAACATGACCGGCCGATCGTTTCAGCCGCGCTCGAACCGGACGCAGCTGAAAGGAGCCGCCGAAAGGCGGCGCCAGATCATAGCCCCCGGCTTCAGCCGGGGGACAGGAATGTGGCACGCTCAAAAGTCGAGCCCGCTTCAGCGGGCGACAGAATCGAACACGACCGGCTGATCGTTTCAGGGGCGCTCGAATCGGAAGCAGCTGACGGAGCCCGAAAGGCGGCGCCAGATCCCAGCCCCCGGCTTCAGCGAGGATCTGTCGCCCGCTGAAGCGGGCTCGACATTCTCTGTGACCGCTCTCCAACCCCCGGCTGAAGCCGGGGGCTAAGTTCTTTCGCCCGCAGAAGCGCTCTGCCGTGACGGTTTACTTAGCCGGCGTGATGCTCGTGACTTCCTGTGTGATGTTGTTGGCCGTGGTGACGAAGGCGTAGATCGGATACGTTCTCCCGGTGCTGGCGTCGGGCTCCGGAGAGAGGATCTCGAGACGGAGGCTGTCCTGCCCGGCCAGCGTCGGAAAGATCTCCGTAAGATCGTAGATCTCTCGCCGGGGAATCGAGGTTCTGTCCTCCAGCTCGACAGGCGTCTCGGCGAGCAGCGCGCTCGCTCGGTCATAGGCGCGAACGACGGTGATGAGCGCTCCGCGACCGGGTCCGGGGCCGTTGAACGAGTAGATTCGAAGCGCGCTTCGAGAATTCTCGTCCAGCGGCACATCGAGCAGATCGATCACAAGCCTGTAGTCGTCGTCTCCTCGCAACACGGGAAGCTCCACGCCTCGCGATCGATTGGCTCGTGAAACGTCGAAGGCGCGCAGCTGGAAGACGAGCGCTGAGCCATCTTTGATAGTGAGCACGACGCCGAGACCGGAGTATCCGACGCGTTTGGTTTCGCCCGGCGCGATTTCGGTCCGGGAAGGGCACAAGAGCTGACAGTCGAACCCTACCGTCTCCACGGTGTTGCCGCCGTTATAGGCGAGGAGGGACGTCATCCAGAGTGAGCCGTGGGCCCCGGGCTGCGGGTCGGGCCGGAGAATGGGAAACATGACGGTTTCTGCGGCGTGCGCCGGGACGACCGCGAAGCTCAGCGCGAGACAGAACAGGACAGTTCCGGCTTTCATAGGAAGATTCCCCTTTTCGGTTGCAGTGATCAATGCGGGATGGCTATTGATTAACCTAGGATGAAACGGCATATTTGTAAAGTCGCTGCTGGACGGTTTCTCTGAATACACGCCACTTGGTCATCTTCAATTTTATTGTGAAAAAAGGCGCAACCTCCATGGCGACGCGGGCGACAGAACCGGACACGACCGGCTGATGATTTCAGGCGCGCTCCGCTTCCGTCAGATCCCGCTCTGGTCCTCCCCTGATCCCTGACCCCTGATCCCTGCTCCCTGCTTTTTCCCTGATCCCTGACCCCTGGTCCCTGATCCCTGCCCCATTTGTGTGCGACGATTGCATTGCAGGAGGGCCGTCATGCGAGCGATGTGGAAGGGTGTCATCCGGATGAAGGACCTCGAGGTTCCGGTCAAGCTCTACTCGGGAGTCGAGGACAAGGCGGTGCGATTCCGATTGCTCCACGCGAAGGACCTCTCTCCCGTGGAGCAGAAGATGGTCAATCCGGCTACCGGGAAGGAGGTCGAGTACTCCGACATCTGGCGCGGCTACGAGGTCCGGCCCGGCGTGTTCGTCATGCTGAAGGATGAGGAGCTGAAACAGCTCGAGCCGGAACCATCGCGCGACATCGAGGTCTCGAGCTTCGGCGCCCCAGAGCTGATCGACCATCGGTGGTACGAGCGTCCTTACTTTCTCGGACCCGACGAGAGCGACGAGGTCTATCAGCAGCTGCATCAGGCGCTGCTCGACGCCGGGGTCGAGGGTCTCGTTCACTGGACGATGCGGAACAAGGCCTATGTCGGGGCTCTTCGCGCCACGGACGAGGGTCTCGTGATCATGACTCTTCGGAACACGAACGAGGTCGTCCTGGCGAAGGATCTCCCGAGACCCGAAGGGCGGGAGCTCGACAAGAAGGAGCGGGAGATGGCGCAACTCCTCATCGACTCGCTCGCGACCGAGCTCGACATGTCGGAATGGCAGGACATGTACCGGAAGCGGGTCCTCGAGCTTATCGAGACCAAGGCGGCCGGAGGCGAGGTCAAGGTGAAGAAGTTCCGCGCGAAGAAGACCGACGACGATTCCCTCACGAAAGCGCTCGAAGCCAGCCTCGCGAAGATGAGAAAGAAGGCCTGACGCGATGCCGAAGGGGGAGGACAAGGGGAAAGAGAAGGGCGCGCGCTCGAGAGCGTTCTGGTCGGGAACGATCTCGTTCGGGCTTGTGAGCGTTCCGGTGGAGTTCTACCCGGCGAACGTCTCGAACCCGGTGGGGCTTCGGATGCTCGCTCCCGACGGCACCCCGCTCGAGCGGAGGTATTACTGCACGAAGGACGGCGATCACGTCTCCTGGAACGAGCTGACCCGCGGGTACGAGCTCGATGGCGAGATCGTCGAGGTCACCGAGGAGGAGCTCGAGGCTGTCGAGCCGGCGAAATCGCGCGACATCGATCTGAGGAACTTCGTTCCCCGGAAGGAGCTCGACCCGATGTTCTTTCGCCGTGCCTACTACCTCGCGCCCGCCGGCCAGTCGGTCAAGGCATACCGGCTGCTCGTCGAGGCGATGGAAGCTTCCGATCGCGCCGGCATCGCAACGTTCGTCATGCGCGGCAAGGAGTACCTCGTCGCGATCATCTCGGAAGACGGCCTGCTCCGCGCCGAGACGCTTCGATTCGAGGACGAGATCCGGAAGATCACCGACGTCGGATTGCCGGAGGGGAAGCCGAAGAAGACCGAGGTGAAAAAGTTCGACAAGGCGATCCGCGATCTGACCGCGAAGAAGCTCGACCTCGACCAGCTCCACGATGACTGGTCGCTGAAAGTGCGGGAGTACGTCACCGCCAAATTCGAGGAGGGAGAGGATGTCGTCGAGTCGTCGGTGAAGGCGCGTTCGGACGACGAAGAAGGGGGCGAGCTCATCGATCTGATGGAAGCGCTCCGCCGCAGTCTCGGAGATGCCGGCAAGAACGCGAAAAAGCCGAAGCGCGCGGCGAAAAAGAAGAGCACACCGACGGTGAAGGCGAGTCTGTCGAAGCTCTCGAAGTCGGAGCTGTACGAGAAGGCGCAGGAGCTCGACATCGCAGGCCGTAGCTCGATGAGCAAGAAAGAGCTGGCCGAGGCGATTGCGGAAGAGTGAAGAGTGAAGAGTGCGGAAGAGTGAAGAGTGAAGAGTGAAGAGTGAAGAGTGAAGAGTGAAGAGTGAAGAGTGAAGAGTGAAGAGTGAAGAGTGAAGAGTGAAGAGTGAAGAGTGAAGAGTGAAGAGTGAAGAGAAAAACCTCCTCCCGTTGATGATTTGATCGCGCGCGCTTTGTTCTCGAGGCCAACCTCAAGCGGTCATTGATTCACGAGATCCAGGAAGCGCGACCAGATCTTCTCCGCGTCGTACGAGCGGAGCACGCGCACCGGACGGGTACCTTCCCCGAAGCTGACGTGCGTATTCGGCCGGATCGTCGCGACCGTATCCTCCATTTCGTACAGCTCGGGGGAGACGAGGTACATCGCCGCAATGAGATCGCAGACGCGGAAGCTCGGTCGCCACTTCACGAAAAAGCCTCGAACGAGCCATCGCCAGGATCCGCGGCCCAGAAGATTGCCGATCTCACCGGTGAAGCTCCGAATACGGGAGAAGGAGATTCGGAGCGATTCGAGGCGATCGAGTGGAAAGAATGTCAGCGGAGCTCCCGAATCGAAGATGCGGAGCGTCGCCTCCCGGTCCTTCGTCAGATTGAACTCGTGCGGATGCCACGGAGGCCAGCGGCCTCGTGACGACGCGTTCGCTCCGACCACGACCATCTCTCGCCAGGGAAGGTGTGCGGTCCTGACGAGATTGGTGAGCGGTCCGAGCGCGAGGATCGTCGTTGCCGGAGGGTGGAAGGATGACAGATGAGCGGCGGCTTCGGTCTCGTTCTCTCCGGCACGCGCGGCTCCTCGCAAAACCGGAATGTCGAGACCCAATGCCTTCAGAAGACGCGTGGTGTTCTCGAAGGATCGCCGCTCGGACGTGTTGCCGAACACCGTACCGATGGCATTGATCGGGAGATCGCCGCGAAGCGCAGCGACGAGCGCGTACGCGTCATCGACATCCCCGAGAGGGGAGCCGAGCGCGTTGTCCGTATCGATGTAGACCGTCTCACTCTTCACTCTTCACTCTTCACTCTTCTTCTTCACTCTTCACTCTTCACTCTTCACTCTTCACTCTTCACTCTTCACTCTTCACTCTTCACTCTTCACTCTTCACTCTTCACTCTTCACTCTTCACTCTTCACTCTTCACTCTTCACTCTTCACTCTTCACT
>JAHWKK010000046.1 GCA_019347945.1 Acidobacteriota bacterium
GGGGTTGGTTTTTTATTTTTAAAATAAAGTGGGATATCTACTTCTTTTTCACTAACCCGGTTTTTTATTTAACTTTTAAACCCCCGACCCCGCTCGCCCGATCTAGCCCGGAACCTGCATTCGACCCTCGGAGCCGCCAGCCTGGTGGCTCCGTTTTTTATGTTCATCGATTACGCCACGATTCACGTCGAAGGAGGGGCCGGAGGCCGCGGCTGCGTTGCGTTCCGGCGCGAGAAATACGTCCCCCGTGGGGGCCCCAGCGGCGGCGACGGCGGGGGCGGCGGATCAGTCTGGGTCGAGGCCACCGAATCGATGAACACCCTCCAGCACCTCCGCTACAAACGGGAGTACAAGGCCGACCGCGGACAGCACGGCGAAGGATCGAACCGCTCCGGGCGCACCGGATCGGA
Source organism: Acidobacteriota bacterium (assembly GCA_019347945.1). Taxonomy (NCBI): domain Bacteria; kingdom Pseudomonadati; phylum Acidobacteriota; species Acidobacteriota bacterium. Next base: position 411 of record JAHWKK010000046.1, read on the forward strand.
CACCGTCATCAGTCTCCCCGTCGGATCGGTGGTCACCGACAAGGTGACGGGTGAGATCATCGCCGATCTCGTCGAGCCCGGCCAGCGGGTTCGCGTCGCCAGCGGAGGCCGCGGAGGCCTCGGAAATCAGAACTTCGCCAGCGCGACCAATCAGGCGCCGAGATACGCTCAGCCCGGCGAAGCAGGGGAGACTCGCGATCTGATCGTCGAGCTGAAGCTGATCGCCGACATCGGACTCGTCGGCTTGCCGAACGCGGGAAAATCGACACTGATCTCGGTCATCTCCGCAGCAAGACCGAAGATCGCCGACTACCCGTTCACGACCCTCGAGCCCGTGCTCGGTGTCGTCCCCTGGGGCGATCTCGAATCGTTCGTCGTCGCCGACATCCCCGGATTGATCGAGGGAGCTCACGAGGGTCACGGGCTCGGTGACCGCTTTCTCCGCCATGTCGAACGCTGCAGAATGCTCGTTCACATGGTCGATCTCTCCTCCGAAGATCCGGCGCGCGACGCGGCGGTCATCACCGCCGAGATCCGGGCGTACTCGGACGAGTTGGCCCGGAAGCCGAGAATCGTCTGTGGCACCAAGCTCGATGCCGCATCCGAAGGTTCGAGCGAAAAGCTCAGGAAATGGGCCGAGGACGGCGGGTTCGACTACAGGGAGATCTCCGCGGTCACCGGGGCCGGCGTGGATCAGTTCGTCTACCTGCTCGGAGGGCTGGTGAAGTCCGAAGAGAAGGCGGTCTCCCGGTGAACATCGCGATCGCGGGGGGAACCTTCGATCCGGTTCATCACGGGCACCTCGATCCTCTCATATCACAAATTGAACATTTCAACTGGTTAAATGTACTGTTCATACCGGCAAGCATTCAGCCGTTCAAAGGGACGACGGCGGCGAGCTCCTGGGACCGGCATGCGATGCTCGTCCTTGCGACCGAAGAGACCCCGACCTTCCGGGTGCTGACGACCGAGCTGGAGCGGCCCGGTGTCTCGTATACGGTCGACACGCTCGAGGCTCTGCGAGCGGAGTATCCGGAGGCGAGGCTCGACTGGATCATCGGAAGCGACAATGTCGGGCGGCTGCAGGAGTGGAGGAATCTGGACCGCATCCTGGAGCTGGCAAATTTCGTGGTGCTGCGCCGCGGGAAGGGGGGATTCGAGGTTCCGCCCGAGCTGGCGGAACGGATCGTGGATAAGGGGGAGATGCCGCCTGCGGGCGGGATCGCCTCAGCGGAGAATCCGCTGATCGAGATCTCCTCGACGACGATTCGTCAGAGGCGGCGGGAGGGGCTTTCGATCGAGGGGATGGTTCCATTTCGCGTGGAGAGGTACATCGAACATAATGGGCTTTATGTCGGAGACTGACAGCGTCGCGCGCAGCGTGAGCCTCGCCGTCGAGGTCGCCCTCGACAAGAAGGCGTTCGATCTGGTCGTTCTGAAGGTCGGCGAGGTCTCGTCGATCGCCGACTACTTCGTGATCTGTTCGACCGGTTCGGAGAGGCAGAGCCTGGCGATCACGGAGGGGATCGAGGAGAAATTGCGGGAGAGCGTCGGGATCAAGCCGCTGCTCGTCGAGGGGAGACGACCGGGGCGGTGGGTATTGCTCGACTACGGCGATTTCGTCGTGCACGTCTTCACCGAGGAGACGCGAGGCTTTTATCGGCTGGAGCGGCTGTGGGACGACGCGCCGGACGAGACGGACCGGTTCGTCGGGGACGGCGGCTCGATTGTCGCGGCGGCTTCCGAATCCTGACGCGGCGATCCGCCGCCGATTCCCGACGCGATCCGCCGTGCTGCGCCGGGTCCTCGATGTCGCGGCGCGGATCGCAACCAGCGACGCGACCGTCCTGGTGGAGGGGGAGTCCGGCACCGGCAAGGACCTTCTGGCGAAAACGATCCATCAGGCGGGGCCCCGCAGCCAGGGCCCATTCGTCGCCGTCGCGCCGGCGTCGATCTCGCCCGAGCTTTTCGAGAGCGAGCTCTTCGGTTTCGAGAAAGGCGCGTTCACCGATGCCCGGGAACGGAAACCCGGACGGGTCGAGTCGGCGCACGGGGGGACCCTCTATCTCGACGAGGTCGGGGTGACTCCGCCCGAGGTTCAGCCGAAACTGCTCCGGTTCGTACAGGACGGGGAGTTCACCCGCATCGGAGGGTGGGCCGACCTTCGGGTCGACGCCAGGATCATCGCCTCCTCCTCGCAGTCGCTCGAGGCGCTGGTCGATCAGGGCGGCTTCCGGAAGGATCTTCTTTATCGGCTCAACGTCGTCACCCTCGAGCTCCCCCCGCTCAGGCATCGCAGTGAGGACATCCCCCTGCTCGCCGCCCGCTTCGCAGCCGAACACGCCGACTCTTCGTTCACCATCTCGGACGAAGCGATGGATCTGCTCGTGGGCCTCGAGTGGAAGGGGAACGTGCGTGAGCTGTCGAATGTCGTACGGCGAGCGGTGCTGACGGCTTCGGGGCCGGTCCTCAAACCGGAGGACTTCGATATCCGCCGGGAGCCGGCGAGCCTGGTCGCAGAGGCCTCCGAGGAGTCGTGGCCGCTGGAGAAGCTCGAGGAGGCGTACATCCGGGAGATTCTGCGACGAACCCGTAACAACTTTTCGACGTCCGCCAGGATCCTCGGAATCAACCGGAAGACGCTGCTCGAGAAGCGACGGCGATACGGCATCGATGAAGCGGGTGACGATGGCTGACAAGCTCCGATTCCTTCGGGTCGGGCCGACGAAAAACGCGGGTCTCGCGGAGATGGAATCGGATTATCTCGCCCGGATTGGACGCTTCTATCCCGCTTCTTTGGTGACAGTTACCCCGGAAAAGAACCGTTCGAAGTCCGACGCCGAGATTCGCGCGATCGAGACCCGCCGTCTCATCGACGCGGCTGCGGGCCCCGCCACCCTCGTCACGGTCGATGAGCGCGGGGTTCAGTGGACATCTCCTCGGTTTGCAAAATGGTTGGGCCAGGAGGTCGACGGGAATCCTCACGGGGTCACTTTCGTCACCGGGGGCGATCTCGGACTCACCGAGGAAATTAGAACTGCTGCAGGACTCGTTCTGTCTCTGTCAACGATGACCCTCCCTCATGAGATGGCACGAATCATTCTTCTCGAGCAGGTCTATCGGGCGTGCACGATCCTTCGGGGCGTGAAATACCACAAATGAGAGGAACGAAGCGTATGGCCAAAGCCAAGACGAGGAAAGCTGATCCCTGGAAGTCACACAAGAAGACTCTTGCGGAAAAGCGAGATGAGCTTCTCGAGGTATACGACAAGGACCGTGCAGCGCTTGCCGAGCACACCGATGACGGCATTCAGGATCTCGCCGACCGGGCAGCGAATGCTTACGCCCGCGAACTGAACTTCTCCCTCTCCGACGTCGAGCGGAACACCCTGATTCGAATCGAGGAAGCGTTCGACCGGATGGAGGAGGGGATCTACGGTTTCTGCACCAATTGTGAGCAGAAGATCGGCGAGAAGCGGCTGAAGGCCGTTCCGTGGACTCCGCTCTGCATCGATTGCGCGGAGCTTGCCGAGAACGGTTTGCTCGAGGTGTCGACCAGCTCGAGCTCCGACGAAGAAGAGTAAGACGAACCGCGCGAAAATCAGGGCGGGAGCCGGGCAGAGTGCCGGGCTCCCGCCCTTTTCCGTTTTCGGGGCCCGTAGCGCGGTAAGTTCAGTTCGATACAGCACGTCGAAGGTGGACGACCTCCCGGAGATTCAACGCGAAGACGGTCGGACGTTCTGTCGCCCGCTGAAGCGGGCTCGCCGTTCTTTTCTGGAAAGCGCAACTGTCCCCCGGCTGAAGCCGGGGGCTAAGACCTTTCACCCGCTTGCGCGGGCTGAACAGAGATCGAGATCTCGCTGGCTTCAACGCGGCTGGATTCCTTCGACGTTCTGTCGCCCGCCGAAGCGGGCTCGCCAGAATCAGACAAGAGGAGCTCGCCGTTTCAGGCTCGCGCAAATCGGACGCAGCAGACAAAGCCGCCGAAGGCGGCGCCAGACCTTAGCCCCCGGCTTCAGCCGGGGGACAGAAGCGCGGCAGCCCAACGAGGTCGAGCCCGCTTCAGCGGGCGACAGAAGAGACGGTCCGGCTCGAACTTGCGTGCCTACGAGGTCCGCCGGCGGCGCTACGCCGCCCCCCGGACTTCGGGGCTTTACATGTCGGTTATCCTGAGTCAGTGACTTTCATCGAACTGGCGCCGTACATTGCGATCGGGGCGGCCGTGGCGGGATTCGCAATCGGCTGGTTCTGGCGATCCCGGCTCGCGCTCTCGAGCCGGATCGAGAATCGTCGCGAGATCGACCAGCTCCGCTTTCAGGTCGAAGCTGCGGGGAGCGAGAAGCACCGGCTGACGACCGAGCTCGCAGCTGCCCGTGAAGCTCTCGACAGGGAGCGCTCGGCGCGCATCGAAGCCGAGGTCAAACAGGGAGATCTCGACCAGATGCGGGCGTTTCTCGAGGAAGCGCGGCAGCGGCTGGAAGCCTCCTACGCGCAGCTCTCGTCGAAGGCGCTCGACGGGGCGGTCGAGAACCTGAGACGTCTGGTCACCCCGGTTCTGGAAAAAAATCAGGGGGAGATCTCCGCAGGTCTGGAACGAAAGAGGCTCGAGATCGAAAATCTCCTGCAGCCGGTGACCGCGATGCTGGAGAGCTATCGGACCGAGATTCGCGAGGTCGAGCGGAAGCGGGATCATGCGTTCGGCAGCATCGGGCAGTCGATCGAGACGCTTCGATCGGAGACCTCGCGTCTGGCGTCCGCGCTGAGAGCTCCGTCGGCGGCGGGCAACTGGGGCGAGAATACGTTGAGGCGTTGCGTCGAGCTCGCCGGAATGAACGAGTACTGCGATTTCGACACCCAGATGACGTTCGACCTCGGAGACGGCCGCTCGATCCGTCCCGATCTCATCGTCACGCTTCCCGACGAGCGCGTCATCGCGATCGATGCAAAGGTCCCGGTCAAGGCATTCCTCGACGCGGCCGGTGAAACGGACGAGAAGCTGCGCGCCGAGGCGCTGGCGATCCACGCGACCAACGTCAAGCGCCACATCGATATCCTTTCCCGTAAGGACTACCAGGAGCACATCCAGCGTGGGACGAAGCGCTCGCTCGATTTCACGGTTCTCTTCATGGGAGGCGAGCAGTACCTTTCGAGCGCGCTGATGACCGATCAGGGAATCTGGGAGTACGCGGCAACGAGAAAGGTCGTGCTCGCGTCGCCGATGATTCTGGTTCCGCTGCTGCAGGCGCTGGCGACCGGATGGCGAGCCGAGAAGCTCGAGGAGAGCGCGCAGAAGGCGCTCGAGACCGCCGAACAGCTCTATGACCGGTTCTGCATTTTCGCATCCCACTTTCAGGCACTCGGTCGCAACCTCGATCAGGCGACCGGCAAGTTCAACGAGGCTCTCCGTTCATTCGAGACGAGGCTCGAACCGAAAGCGCGCGAGGTTCGGGATCTGACCCGAAGCCGCAGAGAGCTCGAACGGGTCGATGCCATCGACTCGATAGCCGCGACCTCCGTGAAGCTGGAGGAGCTGACCTCCGGTGATGGCGATGCAGAGTCCACCGAGAACTGAGCCCGCGACCGACGCTCCGTCCCCGCCGCCCCCGATGCGCCGGAAGAGCGGATGCTGGTGGATCCTCCTCGCGAGCACGATCGCGATGCTGCTGATCATCTACGCGGGCTATCGCTGCACGAAGAGTCTCGTCCGGCAGTCGTCCGAGTCGGTCACGAGCATGTTCGAGATGGAGGAGGAGACGCTCAACCTCGCGGCCGTCGTCTCGCAGGTTCGCGGTCTCGCGCGGCTCGAGACCGCCTCGATGCAGATCATCCAGGTGCTCCAGGTCTCGCAGAGCCACGGCATGATTCCGGACGCCGTTGCCGGCGACCGGGTGAGACTGATGGCGGTCGGCGACGTCATCGCGGGGATCGACCTCGCGGAGATCCGCGAAGAGGACGTCCGCGTCGATGGTGACACGCTCGTGATCCGTCTGCCGCGAACGAAGATCCTGGTGACGCGTCTCGACAATCAGAAAACCGAGGTGCTCGACCGCGAGACGGGATTGCTTCGGAAGAGCGACATTCATCTCGAATCGCGAGCCCGCGAGGAAGCGGAGATCGCGATCCGGAACGAGGCGCTGCGGAAGGGAATCCGGGAGATCGCGCGGCGGAACGCCGAGAAGCAGCTCGCCGAATTTCTGATGAAGCTCGGCGCGGAGAGCGTGCGGTTCGAGAGCGAGCTCGCGCCGCCATCCGACAGCGAGCTCCGATAGCGTCGTCTCTTCGAGTAACTCGGCCTGCGATGGTCACGTGAAATAAGCACTCACTTATGTAAATTCACACATCTTGAGCGCAGGTACACGAGTACTGATCGCGGCACTGTGGTCGGCGGTACCACGATCGCAAACGGTTTGACTTCGACCAGGATAACGTTCCGGCAAATGACATTCTGCTGATATGAGCAAGAACGAGTGAGGATGAGAGAAATGAGATCCGGATTGATCACTATCATATTTTTGTCGGTCTCGATTTTTTCGGCGGTCCCAGCGTTGTCCCAGGGTTTTGACGAAGAAGAATCCGAAGTCTATCTGCTGCCGGTTGTCGCCAAGGAATTGCCGGGCGCACATGGCTCGATCTGGCAGTCCGAGCTCGTGGTGGCCAATAATGCGAGTCATACGATCTTTGTAGATACTCTCGAGATTTGCTTCACTCTTTGCACGCCCAAAGAGTTTCCTGCAGGTTCTATCCGCCTGATTCCCACGATGCCACAGCCCGGTGGGCTACCTGGGCTTCTGTTGTACACCACCCATGGCGCGGACGCACCAACCTTCAATCTTCGAATGCAGGACCTTTCTCGTCAGGCGCAAACGTGGGGTACGCAGATCCCCGTGGTTGCACGATCCGAAATGAGCTCGGCGCCAATCTTTCTGCTCAACGTGCCTCTCACATCAGGATTCCGCCAGACACTGCGGGTCTATATGCCCTCAACGAACGAAGGCATGAATGTAGTCGTGTCCGTATTGCATCCCCAGAACGAGACGGTCGTTCTTGGGCAGGCGGTCCTCAGTGTCGATGGAGGAAGCCATCCGTACAAGCCGGCGTACGCGCAACTGGACGGCGTTCAATCGATCATCAGTTCATCGGAGATTCCCTCGACCGTGAACATCAAGATCGTCCCGGAACGCGATCTCCCGTTCTGGGCCTTCATCAGCGTCACCAACAACGAGACGCAGCATGTGACGACGATCGTGCCGTGACCCGCTTGACGTCAACCGGACGAAGGGCTAGAGTCGTCGGCGATGAGATTCGACCTTCGCACCTACGCGTATACCGTGACCCATCCGGGCCGCGTGAGCGTGCGTCCGTCGAGCTGATCGACTAAACAAAGACGCAATCAACGACAGGCCCGCGAGCGATCGCGGGCCTTTTTGCGTTTCAGGAGGACACACGATGACCAGCGCAACAGCTTCGACGAAAGCTTCGGAATGGACCGTCGCGCCGGAGTACCGGGCGGAGCAGGAGTTCGACGCCTACTCGACCGAAGAGCATGCGACCTGGGCCGAGCTGTGGCGTCGCCGCATGCCGGAGCTCCGGAAGACGGCGGGGAGGGCGTGGTTGCAGGGGGCGGAGCTGATCGGACTCGACGCCGAGAGGATCCCGGATCTCTACGAGGTCAATCGGAGGCTCGACGGGCTGACGGGGTGGAACGCGGTGCCGGTGAGCGGCTTCATCCCCGCGGCCGACTTCTTCCGCGCGCTCTCGGCGCGGCGTTTCCCGACGACCGTGAAGGTCCGAGCGGCCGATTCGATCGACTACACGCCCGAGCCCGACATCTTCCACGACGTCTTCGGCCACGTCCCGCTCCACGCCGAAACGACGTTTGCGAACTTCCTGCAGCGCTTCGGGCATATCGCGTCGATGGCGAAAACCGAGGAGGAGACGACGATGATGGCGCGCCTCTTCTGGTTCACCGTCGAGTTCGGATTGATTCGCGAGGACGGGGAGACGAAGATCTACGGCAGCGGCCTCATCTCCAGCGCAGGCGACGCGAAACAGGCGCTCGGGGCCGAATGTGACCGCCGCCCCTTCGATCTCGAAGCGGTGCTCAATCAGCCGTTCGAGATCGATCACTTTCAGACGATCCTCTTCGTGGTGGAGTCGTTCGAGCAGCTCGAGGAGGCGGTGGAGGCGATGGAGAGACGGTTGGAGAACCGGGTTTGAGGTTGGAGGTTGGAGGTTGGAGGTTGGAGGAGTGGACTTGGGTGGACGCTGTGGACTCGGGTGGACGCTGTGGACCCGGGTGGACGCTGTGGACTCAATGCAGTCCACTCCGATACTTCATGAACGAATGGACGGCGTTGAATCCATCACGTCCACTACGTCCACCAAAGTCCACTACGTCCACTGCGTGCACGGTTTTTCTGAGCTTCACCCGGTTTCGTGGACAGGGTAGTAGTTGAGTGCCGATTCAGAGATCGACACCGGCCCAGTTGTTTTCTTCCTCCCCCTCGAGGGGGAGGATCGAGGAGGGGGTGCAATCGTTTGGTCG
>JAHWKK010000047.1 GCA_019347945.1 Acidobacteriota bacterium
ACTCTTCACTCTTCACTCTTCACTCTTCACTCTTCACTCTTCACTCTTCACTCTTCACTCTTCACTCTTCACTCTTCACTCTTCACTCTTCACTCTTCACTCTTCACTCTTCACTCTTCACTCTTCTCTTCATCTCCAGCGCCAACGTCGTGAGCAACACCCGCCACGCGATCCGGAGGGTGTCCCGAATGGCCAGATAATGGCTCGTCTGCACTCCGTCGACGAAGCCGAGATCGATCGGCACCTCGGTGATTCGCAGCCCGAGTCGTGCACCGATCACGAGCATCTCGCTCTCCGCGGCGAATCCCTCCGAGTCGAATCGAACCTTCCGGATGAAGTTCCGGTCGTACACGCGGAATCCGCTCTGCGTGTCTTCGATGCGAATCCCGGCAGCCAGGGAAATGGTTCGCGCGGAAAAACGATTGGCGAGTCTCCGTCGCCGGACCATCTGGTCGAACAGATGGCTCCGAGAGCCGATCACGAGATCCGAATGGGACTTTCTCCACTCGTCGATCAGAACCGGGATGTTCCGCGGGAGATGCTGTCCGTCGGCATCGAGAGTGATCACGGCGTCGATGTCTCTCGCCATGGCCAGCGAATGGGCCGTCTTGAGGGCTGCGCCCTTGCCGCGATTCGCGCCGTGGGAGACAACCTCGACATTTCGCGAGCGAGCGACTTCGGCCGTGAGATCGGTGGAGCCGTCGTCGATCACGACGATCGAAGCGCCGAGCTCGGAAGCCACCGGAAGGCAATCATCGAGGACTCCCCCGAGATGGGAAGCCGCCTGATAGGCAGGGATGGTGATCAGAAGTCGGTCGCGGCTCATCGCGAGAGTACGGCGCTGACCACCGCGCCACCCGGCGCGATGGCGTTGATCAGGATGTGATCGAGTACTTGCTCGGTCGTCGTGACCGTGACGGGAATCTCTCCGAGATCAGACTCATGGAAGCCGGGAGAGGGGAAGAGGATCTGGTGCCGCAGGCCGAGAATAGCCGAGGCGATCTGGTGTGCGCCGCCCCCCGTCCACTCCCCGAAGCAACCCTTCGTTGCGACCACCGGCGGGCAGCTGGGGCCAAAGAGCTCGAGCAGCGCTTCGGCTTCGAGCGCGTCGCCTTTGCGGCTTCCGTTGGCCGACGCCCAGACGGCGCTGATGTCGGATGGTTGCAGTCCCGCGTCGAAAATTGCGGAGCTCATCGTCTCCGCGACGGCTTCCGATCCCGATCCCCAGTCGGAGAGGGTCGCGGTCGTGTCCCTCCCGGTCGCGAAACCGCTCAGACGGCAGAGCGGGGCGCCATCCGAATCACGATCGGAGAGGAGAAAGAATGCGCTCCCCTCTCCGGGAAGCACCCCATTGCGCCGGCGATCGAATGGTCGGACTGCCTCGTCGAGATCACCGTCTCCGCGGGCGAGAGCTCCGATCCGATCGAGGACTTCGTAGATGATCTCGTTGATTTCTTCCACTCCGCCAACCAGCGCCGTGGAAGTGGTTTCCTTTGCAATCTGCAGCCCGGCGAAGCCGAGAGCGAGCAGAGCCGATGTGACGCTCTGGGTGAAGGTCACGTTGAATCCGGTCAGCCTCCACTCGATCGCGATGTGACTGCCGGGCGCGTTAGCGACCGACTCCGCGAAAAGCTGAGGGGGTGCCAGGCCAGGACCTTTTTCGAGGTATTCGTCGAAGTATCGGACCGAGGTTTCCACAGGCCCGAAGGCGGTTCCGAGCGCGAGGCCGGTCGCTCGATCCGCGAGATCGGTGATTCCGGAGCTGTCGATTGCCATTCGGGCTGCTGCCATGGCGAGGCGGGAAGACTGATTCATCCGGCGGAGTCTGGCGGGACTGATGAAGTCTCGGGCAGAGAAGTCCGAAATGATTCCCGCGCATGACGAGCGTAGCGAGCTCGTATCGAATCGCTCGGGTGGAATCGGAGATATGGCGGTGTGTCCTGATTTCAGCAGCTCGAAAAATGCGTCGACTCCGGTCGCCCCGGGGGCAACGATACCCAGGCTTCGAATCGGGACCGTTCTGTCAGCCGGCATCCGTCCCCTGTACGCGACCGAAGAGCAGTGTCACGTTGCTGCCGCCGAATCCGAAGGTATTCGAGATGGCGCGATCGATGCGCATCGGCCGGGCGCTTCCCTCGATGTAGTCGAGCGGACACTCGGCGTCTCTCTGCGACCAGCGGAGAGTCGCCGGAGCCGTCTGCTCGAGCAGGGACATGACGGTGACGACCGCCTCGACTCCCCCTGCCGCGCCGAGGGTGTGGCCGAAGAACGATTTTGTGGACGAGACCGGGATCGCGGCTCCGAGCGCCGCGGTGATGCCGCAGGATTCCGCGGGATCGTTCAGTGGAGTTCCCGTTCCGTGCGCGTTGACGTAGTCGACCGCTTCGGGGGCGGTTCGGCCGTCTCTGAGCGCGGCGCGGATTGCGCTGGCTGCGCCTCGGCCATCGGCGGGGGGCGCGGTCGCGTGATGGGCGTCGCACGAGGCACCGTAGCCGAGAAGCTCGGCGAGAATCGTGGCACCTCGTTTTTCCGCCTCATTCCAGTCTTCGAGGAAGAGGAAGCCGGCGCCTTCCCCGAGTGTGATTCCGGCGCGCCGCGAGTCGAACGGCTTGCAGGGGGTCGGGTCGACGGCCTGAAGCACATTGAAGCCGCTGTAGGTGAGGCGGCAGAGCGCATCGGTTCCGCCGGCAATGGCAGCGACGGTACGGCCGGAACGGATCATGTCGGCTGCGAAGCCGATCGAAGCACCTCCCGAAGCGCATGCGGTAGCGTTCGAAGCGACGCCGCCAGCGAGTCCCAGCGCTGAGGCGATTGCGTCGGCGGGCCCCGAGGTCGGCTGCTGCAGGACTTTCGTCAGGGGCGCGGTGCGGTTTCCTCGTTTTCGTCGCGCGGTGTACCACGCTTCTCCCTCCAGAAGCCCGCCGGTCGAGGAACCCACCGACACGAGCACGGCGTCGGGGAGGACGGGTTGGCCCGCCGAGCTCGCATGCTCGAGCGCCTGCTTCGCCGCGATGATGCCGAGCTTGTCCGAGCGGGAGAGTCTCCGGTCGATCTCCCTTCCAAGGGCGGTCTCGAGCTCTCCCTCGACTTCGGCGGAGACATCGGTGGGGAAGGTTTCACCGGGAAATCGGGAGAGCTGGCCGAAACCGCCGGAGGATTCGCGAATCGACTGCCACACCTCTTCCCGGTTGCGTCCGATCGAACAGATGATGCCGAGGCCGGTGACCGCGACACGCCGCGAGAGATCGGGGATTCTCACGGGGATCCTCCGGGAGGGCTGAGGGTGAGTGTGGCCGAGGCGATCTGCACATCGTCGATCATAGCGGTCGCTTCGAAACGATGGAGATTTCCGAGCGAGGTCAGAGCCTTCACCCGGAGAGCCACGCAATCACCGATCACGGGGGGCTGTTCGACCGAATACCGGTCGATCGCGACGAGCTGGCCGGGCAGAGCATCGGCTCCGAAGGCCATCCGTCCGGCAGCCTGGGCCATCGCCTCGACGAGCCAGAAGTCGGGCGAGAAATCCCGGCCGGCGTCATTGGCCGAGATGAGGGAGCCGGCGGTGACCGAGTCTTCTTCCGGGGAGCCGATCGAGGAGACCGCTCGGAACGGAATCTGGTGAGGAAGCTCCTTTTGCCAGCTGGTCAACCGGCCTTTTCCGTTTGCGGCCGCCGCTCTTCGACGAAGTCCGCCAGTGTGGCAATCGACCGGAAGTGCTGTCTGGCCGATTCCTCGTTACGGATCTTGATCCCGAACTCGCTTTCGAGCATGACGACGATTTCGAGCGCATCGATCGAATCGAGCTCGAGTCCTCCCGCGAAGAGAGGCTCATCGTCTTCGATGTCGTCTGCTGAAAGATCCTCGAAGTTCAGGCGCTCGACGAGCTGCTCTTTGAGCTTTCGTCTGAGTTGTTCGTTGGTCAAATCTGTCCCTCCGACTGTGATGTCAGATGTGCCGTGGGTAGTGTATTCCACGGAATTCTGGGGGCAATGACGCCCAGCCACCCCTGAATGCGAACGAGGGCGTAAAAAATGCCCAGTCTCCAGCGTGCGACATTTCTTTCGAAGGCATTTCCAGCGAGCAGGCCGATCACGACTTCGACCAGCCCGAAAGTCTCCTTCGGGTTGAGGAAGACCTCGACGAACTCTCGGCGGTAGAAGTGGCGGATGATGACGAGGTATCGGCCGAGCGCCGTTCGCATCTTTCGCTGGTATCGCTTCAGCCCCCGCGTCGAGCCGGTTCGGAGGCGTCTGTCGACGGCATCGGCGGCGATCTCGGCAGATTTCATGGCGATGAAGACACCGGTCGAGAAGATCGGATCGATGAACCCGGCGGCGTCCCCGACGACCACCCAGTTGTCCCCGTGCATGGTCTTCATCCGATAGGAGAAATCCTTGCGCGCGTGGATCTCGCTGACTCGCTCCGCATTTCCGAGGCGATCGGCCAGGTACGGAGTCGCGCGAATCGTCTCCTCGAGGATCTCGGCGGGCTTCATGTTCGCCCGGACGAAGGCATCCCGGTCGACGACCAGCCCGAAGCTCGTCGTTTCGCGGTCGATCGGTATCAGCCAGGACCAGCCATTCTGAAGGACCGTGATCACGATGTTGCCGGCGTCGCGACCCTCTCCGCCCGGGACCACTCCCTTGTAGTGGGCGAAGATCGCGATTTTTCTGAGCTCGGTGCGATCGGTGCGATCAGGCGAGATCCGGGCGAGGATCCCGTCCGCCCCGGTGGCATCGACGAGGAATCGGGCATCGAAGGTCTTCTTTTCACCGCTCCGGGTGGCCTCGAGCCGAACCCGCTCCGGATCGTCGAGATCAACGGACGTGACCGTCCACCCCTCGAGGAGCTCGGCGCCTCGCTCGACTGCCGTGTCGAGCAGCATCTGATCGAACGACGATCGCCGCACCTGGAAGGCCATGTGGTATTTGTCCGGAAGGTAGGTCGAGAACCGGAACTTCTGAGAGACCCTCTTGCAGCCGGTGTTGAATTCGGCGCCGTATTTCTCGACGAAGTCGCCCTCCAGGACCTTGTCCCACACGCCCAGCTTCTCGAAGACGTCGTTGTTGTAGGGGAGGAGACTCTCGCCGATCTGAAAACGTGGAAACGAAGCCCTTTCGATCAGCATCACCGAGAGGCCTTTTTCACGGAGAAAGGAAGCCGCGGTGGAACCGGCGGGCCCCGCCCCGACGACGGCGACGTCGAAGGGAGCTCGATCAGTCATGAAAAACCATCTGTCGAAGTTGTAGCATAAGGTCGTGAATGTCACCAGAAACCGGTCGGCGGAACCGGATGTGGAGAGGTCCGAGTGAGTCGGGTTTCGTCAATTGCATATTCATTCGAGCGGCTCGTGGCGCAAGCGCCTCAGCTGCCTGCCATCCACGACGGGGAGCGCAGTCATAGCCGGATCGAAATACTCGAACAATCTGCTTCGGTCGGGAATTCACTCCGGGGCGCCGGTCTCGGCGAAGGGGCAGTCGTTGCAGTGCAGATGCGGAACTCGGCGGCTTTGATCGCAGCCTACCTGGCCGGTTTCAGAGAACGGTTCGTCCTGGTCCCGGTCGATCGTGACGCCAAACCGGCGGAACTGAAAACCACGATCGATTCGTTCGGCGTGGAAGCGATCGTCATCCAGCCCGATGGCCATGTAAAGATCGAGCGCGTCGGCAATCGTGGCGCTGCCCCTGTTCCTGCCGGCACCGCGCTGATCAAGCTGACCTCCGGCTCGTCCGGTTATCCCCGGGGAGTTGCGACGAGCGAGGCGAATCTGAAGGCCGATTGCGAGTCGATCTCCTCGACGATGGGAATCGGATCCGACGATGTGAATCTGGGTGCCATTCCGCTCTCTCACTCCTACGGATTCTCCAACGTCGTGATGCCCCTTTTTCTCCAGGGCACTGCGGCGGTGTTGTCGAACGACTACATGCCGCACTCGGTTCTCGACCTGAGCAATCGGGGCGGATGCACGGTCGTGCCGGGCATTCCCCTGATGTTCGACCATCTCTCGGCCCTTCCCGTCGGGGAAGGAGATTTCCGCACCGTCAGGGTGTTCCTTTCGGCGGGGGCTCCGCTCAAGCCTGCGACCTCCAGAGCGTTCCGCCACCGTTTCGGGATCGACATTCATACTTTTTACGGAGCCAGCGAGTGCGGAGGCATCGCCTACGATCGGAATGGAGGCGCGGTTGAGGCCGGCTCGGTGGGGACGGCGATGGAGGGGGTCGAGTTGAGCTTCGATCGCGAGGGAGTGCTCGAGGTGACGAGCCCCGCCGTCGCGCTCGGGTACATCGGGGCGAGCGAGGAGGAATCCTCCCGTTTTCACGACGGCATGTTCAGGACCGGCGACTACGCCGAGCTCGATGCTGACGGCCGGCTCCGCCTGCTCGGAAGGGTAGGGGATCTGATCAATGTCGCCGGGCGGAAGGTCAATCCGAGGGAAGTCGAGCGGATCGTCTGCGAGCTCGACGGCGTTCGCGACTGCCGCGTCTTTGGTGTGGAAGCGGGGGCTCGGGGGGAAGTCGTCGCGGCTGCAGTGGTGACCACCGGTTCGGTCTCGGTCAGGGACGTCCGCCGATGGTGTGCCGCGCGGCTCTCGAGACACAAGGTCCCGCGGGTCGTGAAGTTGATCGATTCGATCCCGGTGGACGAACGCGGAAAGATCCGGAAGAGCGAGCTGCTCGCCCTCGATTGATCGCGCGATCGTCGGCTAGACTCCCGACATGATCGACCGACCGCTTGATGGGGACCTCGAGGAGTTTCGGCGAGCGGCGCATGCCACCGTCGACTGGATCGCCGACTATCTCGCGACCCAGCGGGATCGCCCCGTGCTGTCGACTCTTCCTCCGGGGTCGGTCTCGTCGAGGGTTCGTCCACCGACGCGAGGGGGGCGATCCTACGAAGAGCTCCTGGCCGAGCTGCGGGAGGTGATCGTTCCCGGCGTCACCCACTGGAACCATCCTTCGTTCCATGCCTATTTTTCGATCACCGGGTCCGGCGCCGGCATTCTGGGCGAGCTGTTGTCCGCAGCGTTCAACGTCAACGGAATGCTCTGGAAGACCTCTCCGGCAGCGACCGAGCTCGAGGAGGTCGCGGTCGAATGGGTGAGGGAGATGCTCGGTCTCCCCGAAGGGCTGTTCGGGATCATCAACGATACGGCGTCGATCAACGTTTTCCTCGCTCTGGCCGCCGCGCGGGAAAAGGGAGGAAACGAAGTCCGGAACAGCGGTGCTGGATCCTCCGGAAAACCGATGACGGTCTATTGTTCGGATCAGGCCCACTCCTCCATCGACAAAGCGGTGATCGCACTGGGACTGGGGCTGGACGGGTTGAGGCGCGTCAGCTCCGATGCGCTCTGCCGCATGGATCCGGCCGCTCTGGAGCGAGCGATCGAGGATGATCTGCGGAGCGGACGGCACCCGGTCGCCGTCGTCGCGACGACGGGGACGACATCGACCGCCGCGGTCGATCCGGTGAGGCAGCTGGGCGAGATCGCGCGGCGGCATGGAGCGTGGCTGCATATCGACGCGGCATATGGCGGTTCGGCCGCCATCGTGGATCAGTACCGGTGGATCTTCGACGGCGCAGATCTCGCGGATTCGATCAACGTCAACCCTCACAAGTGGCTCTTCGTCCCGATCGACTGCAGTATTCTCTGGGTCCGCGATCCGGAGACGCTCCGCCGCACGTTCAGTCTTGTCCCCGAGTACCTGAAGACCCGGGAAGAGGATGTCGTCAATTACATGGATTACGGGCTTCAGCTCGGCCGGCGGTTCCGTGCTCTCAAGCTCTGGCTCGTTCTCGCCCATTACGGCCGCGAGCGGATCGCCGGCCGGATCGCGGACCACATCGAGTACGCGGAACGTCTCGGGCGGGAGATCGAGCGAACCGAGGGGCTCGAGCTCGTCGTCCCGGTCTCGATGAGCGTGGTCGTGTTTCGGGTCGTCCGGCGAACCGAAGGGGGAGGCGAGGACCGGCAGTGGTCGGAAAGAGAGACGGAGGCTTTGCTCGAGGCGATCAATGCCTCAGGGAAAGCCTACGTTTCACACACGCGGATTCGCGATCGCTATGCAATCCGCATTGCGATCGGAAATGGCGCGACGGTGTGGTCCGACATCGAGAAGCTGCTCGAGTTGATCCGGATCGAAATCGGGGATTCTGTCGCCCGCTGAAGCGGGCTCGACAGTTGAGGTGCCACGTTCCTGTCCCCCGGCTGAAGCCGGGGGCTATGATCTGGCGCCGCCTTCGGCGGCTCCGTCACCGGCGTCGGTTTCGAGCGCCTCACGAACCGGCACGGTCAGTGTATGCGCCTGGAACTTGCTCGCCACAGTTTCGATCGGATAGTTTTCCGGGCCGGTCGTGTTCGGTTCTGTCGCCCGCCCTTGAGAGACGTTGAATCTGCGAGATCGGCTCCGTCCGATTCGCCGATCGAGCGCGCCTGACACTTGAGCCGGTCGTGTTCGATTCTGTTACCGCGCCGAGTTCGCGAAACCGGGGCGATGATCGAGTCTTTCCCAGCCCGCCTCCGCGGGCTACCGACGTCGACGGCCCTAGAAAACGTTGAATCTCCGAAGATCTCCACTTCCCAGCCCGCGGTCCGCGGGCGAAAGAACGTCGACCCCCTCAATAGATCTTGAATCTCGCGAGATCTCCACTTTGCATCAGCCCGCTCTGCGGGCGAAAGAACTTAGCCCCCGGCTTCAGCCGGGGGTTGGAGAGCCTTCGCACAGAATGTCGAGCCCGCTTCAGCGGGCGACAGATTCTCGCCATTTACGCGGATCGCGATCCGAGGTAATGTCTGGAGTGTCCACAACACCCGCGCGATTTGTCCGGCGACAAATCATGAAACATAGTTACAGCGCGATCTTTCATCACATCGTTTTTTCGACACGACAACGCCAAGCTGCGCTCGACTGCGAGCTCGAGCTACGCCTCTTCCC
>JAHWKK010000048.1 GCA_019347945.1 Acidobacteriota bacterium
TTGTGCTGTAATCTTTTTTTGTCGCCGCTCCCAAGGCGCCCGCCGGACCCCACAGACAACATGCGGGCGGTGTCGCCCGCGTCTAAGTGTTGGGGGTGGTTGCTTATTTCGAACATAACCAACCACACACCCCCTTTTTACCCGCGGGTTTTTTTTAACTCAACAACCACCCCCCCGACCCCGTCTTTGCAGAAACTGGAGGCTGAATGTCGTCACTGATGGACCGTCTGATCCTCGAGATCGCCGAGATGCAGGCATCCGGGACGCTCAGGAAGGAGCAGAGCCTCCTGGGTCCCCAGGGGCCGGTGGTCGAAGTGAAGGGCCGAGGCGAGGTCATCATGCTGACCTCGAACAACTATCTCGGCCTGGCCAACCATCCGGAGATCGTTGCGGCCGCGGAACACGCCGAGAGCGAATGGGGCTACGGGCTCGCGTCGGTCCGATTCATCTGCGGGACCCAGGAGATCCACAAGGAGCTCGAGGCGAAAATCGCGAGCTTCCTGGGCACGGATGCGACGATCCTCTACGGTTCCTGCTGGAACGCCAACGAGGGTCTCTTCCAGACGATCCTCGGTGAGGAAGACGCCGTCTTTTCCGATGAGCTGAACCATGCGTCGATCATCGACGGCATCCGGCTGGCGAAATGCCGGAAGCTTCGATACCGCAACCGGGACACTGATGATCTGCGGCGCCTGCTCGAAGAGAACAGGGACGCTCGGAGCAAGCTCATCGTGACCGACGGAGTGTTCTCGATGGAGGGCTCGCTCGCGCCGCTTCCGGAGCTGGTCTCGCTCGCCCGAGAGTTCGATGGCTTCCTCGTCGTCGACGACTCGCACGGTACCGGCGTGCTCGGCCGAACTGGACGGGGAACGGCCGAGGAGCTCGGTGTCTTCGGAGACATTCACGCCTACACCTCGACGCTCGGCAAGGCGCTCGGAGGCTCGCATGGAGGCTTCACCACGGGGCCGGGCGATCTCGTCGAGTTCCTCCGGCAGCGATCGCGGCCCTACCTCTTCTCGAACACCTTACCGCCGGCGGTCGTCGTCGCGTCGATCCGTGCGATCGAGCTTCTCGAAAAGGACGACACATTGATCCGAAAGCTGGCGAGCAACACCCGCCACTTTCGCACGAAGGTCAAAGAGCTCGGCCTGGAAGTGCGACCGGGCAATCATCCGATCGTGCCGATCATCATCGGCGACACGGCCAAAGCGATCGCGATGTCACGACGGCTCCTCGACCAGGGTGTCTACGTTTCCGGATTCGGCTTCCCCGTGGTGCCGCAGGGACAGGCGAGGTTGCGCTGTCAGATCAGCGCCGCCCACGAGATCGAACACCTCGATCGCGCCGTCACGGCGATCTCCGACGTCGCCGCCGAG
The DNA here is from genome assembly GCA_019347945.1 of Acidobacteriota bacterium. Taxonomy (NCBI): domain Bacteria; kingdom Pseudomonadati; phylum Acidobacteriota; species Acidobacteriota bacterium. The sequence continues at coordinate 1,377 of JAHWKK010000048.1, forward strand.
TTCGGCATCGGAAGTCGGTAGCCGGTAGCCGGTTGCCGGTGCCGGTGGCCGGTAGCCGGTGGCCGGTGGCCGGTTGCCGGTTGTCAGTTGCGGCTGTCAGGATCACAATCGTGAACATGGTGAAGAGTTACGAGGATCTGGTGGTGTGGCAGCGAGCGGTAGATCTGATCCCGAAGGTCTACGAGTTGGTGAACAGGTTTCCGAGACATGAGACGTACGCTCTCTCGGATCAGGTTCGGAGATCGGCAGTTTCGGTTCCCGCCAATACCGCGGAAGGACAGGCAGGCAGCATCCGAAGGAGTTTCTTCAGCATCTGTCAATCGCGAGAGGGAGTCTGGCCGAACTCCATACCCTGCTGATCGTGGCCCATCGGCTCGGATATGTGGAAGAGAGCAGACTGAACGATATCGAGCAGTCACTAGCTTTGATCCGTCGTCCCTTGGCTGGGCTGATCTCTTAGGTCCGGAAAGCGTGACATCACCGGCCACCGGCCACCGGTCACCGGCAATCGGCCACTGGTCACCGGCCACTGGCCACTATGAAATGGGAGGGCTCGTCCGTCCCGTTGGGAAGAACAGAGCCCGGTTCCGGGCAAGACAAATCATCAAAAGGAGAGAGCTTGATGGGTCGATCGATGAAATCACTCGCAGTCGTCGTCCTGGCATTGCTGCCGGCGATCGCTGTATTCGGGGATTTCTTCCCCTATGAAGTCCACAAGAAGACTCTGAGCAATGGCCTCGACGTCATCGTGATCCCGACGCCGGAGTTCAGAGACGTCGTCAACTGGAACACCCTGATCCTGGCTGGATCCCGGAATGAGGTCGAGAAGGGCCGCAGCGGTCTTGCGCACCTCTTCGAGCACATCGCGTTCCGCCACAAGTTCGAGGATACCCCGAACTCGTACGACACGCGAATCGATGCGATCGGCGCCTTTGACAACGCCTGGACATGGTTCGACGTCACCTACTACCACCCCGTCACCTTCGCTTCGAATCTGGAGGAGCTCGCCGAGGTGCAGGCGGAGAGGTTCGTGGAGCTCGATTTCACGGAGAGGATCTATCGCACCGAGGCGGGAGCGGTGCTCGGAGAGTACAGGCGGAACGCGTCGAATCCGGGGCTGCGGATGAGCGAAGTGATGTCGGACCTGATGTACGGACCGTCTCATGGCTACGGGCACACGACGATGGGCTATCTGGCAGACGTGCAGGACATGCCGAATTCCTATCAGTCGGGAAGAGAGTTTTACGAGACCTACTACCGGCCGAACAACGCGGTCGTGATCGTGTCGGGCGACGTCGATCCCGAGGAGGTATTCGCGCTGGCTCAGGAAACCTACGGGAGCTGGCAGCCTCGCGAGGTCCCGGATCTTCCGGCGGCAGAGCCGATCGACGGTCCGTTGAGGGGCCATGTCGCCTGGGACTCGGACGTCCCGCCGCGGATGAATCTCGCCTATATGGTCCCGCCGTTCGACCCGGGGTCGACCGAGGGGGCCGTCATGATGATGCTTTCCGAGCTCCTGTCGGGTGAGACCGCACCGCTGTTCCAGAAGCTCCGGTACGAGGAGAAGGTCGCAACCGGCTTCTTCGCGGGAGGACAGTCCGCGGAGGGTTTCGACTCGCGGCCTTTCGAAGCGAGTGTGAGGTTCGACAAGGCGAAGTTCGACGAGGAGGGAGCCCCTCTGCTCGAGCGGACCGAGAAGATGATCATCGGGGGATTCGAGGATCTGAAGACTTTCTCGCAACGCCCGGGCGCGGCGGAGACGCTGAATCGCCTCAAGTCGAAGCTTCGCTATGACATGCTGTCGCAGCTCGACTCCGCACACGACATCGCTCAGGCATTCGCCATGTACTACCGGTTCGGGCGGGATCCCGACGTCATGGATCAGATGATGGAAGCGATCGAGAGACTGACGCCGGCCGACATCGACGCGTTCGCGAGAGAGCATTTCGTACCGTCCAACCGAGTCGTGGTCACGATGGCACATCGTGACGCGATGCCGGATACCATCCAGGCGAGCCGGTGAGGAGAAACCCGATGATGAAACGACTGTTGTCTCTGTTGACCGTACTCGGGCTTACCGCCTGCGCAACCTCGACGGCGGTGCAGACTCCGGATCCCGTAGCCCCCGGCGCTTCCGCCCGCGCGGCGACCGAGCCCGCTCTGGTCACGATCGACTCCCCCTCGCCGATGATCTCGATCCGGTTGATGGTGAAGGCCGGATCGACCGCCGATCCTCGGGGGAAAGAGGGTCTGGCCAATCTCGTCGCCGACGCGCTGATCGATGGTGGATTCGGGACGGCCGCGAACCCGACGACCAAGGAGGAGCTTGCGCTGATCACCCAGCCGTGGGGTGAAAATGCAAAACCTTCCAACATGGTCTCGGCCGAAACGACGACCTTCTACATGACGGTTCCCCGTGAGGTTCTCGACACATACATCAACCAGATCATGCGGCCGATGTTCACGACTCCGCTCTTTCTGGAGGAGGAGATCGATCGGCTGAAGGACGAAGCAAAGGCGAACTTCTCTTCCGCGCGGTTCGAGAATCTCGAGAATCTCGGCCTTGCCGTTCTCGATCAGTACGTCAACGAGGGGACCGGCTATGATCATGCCGTCTTCGGGAGCGAGCGCGGGATCAACTCGATCACTCGCGCCGACGTGGTCCGCTTCTACGAAGCGTTCTACCGCCCCGGCAACATGATCGTCGGCATTTCGTCGGACGATCCGTCGATCACCGCTCCGGTGATGAGTGTGGTCGACTCGATCAACCAGGGTGTCTCGGGACCGATGCCCTCGATCAACATCGGCGAGCCGAGGATGCCGAACGGAAGACACGCGCTCGTCATCGAGGAGCCGAACGCGCCGGCTGCGGGCATTCACATCGGCTTTCCGCTCGATATCACCCGCGAGGACGCCGACTTCTGGCCGCTCTACGTCGCGCAGACCTGGTTCGGAACGCATCGGGACTCGACCGGACGCCTTTACCAGCAGATCCGGCAGGCGCGTGGATACAACTACGGCAACTATGCCTACATCGAGCACTGGTCCGGCAAGCCGTTCAGCCTCTTCCAGATATTCAATCAGCCGCGAAACGAACAGTACTTCTCCATCTGGATCCGTCCGGTGCAGCACGATTACGCCTACCACATCGCCAAGGCGGCGACATACGAGCTCGAGCGGCTCATCGAGCAGGGGCTGACCGACGAGGAGGTCGCGCAGGCAAAGAAGAAGGCAAAAGTCCTCTACGTGAATCTCGCGGAGACCGTGGACCGGCTTCTCGGAGCTCGTGTGGATGACGAGTTCTACGGGATGCAGCCCGGATTTCTCGAGGGCTATCTCAATCGTCTCGATCGCGTCACGACGGCGGAGGTGAACCGGGCGATTCGAACACATCTTCAGAGCCGGAACATGAAGTACGTTTTCATCACCGATTCCGCGCACGTCGACGAGCTCGTCTCACAGATCGAAGGCAACCGTGAAGCCTATGGGAAGAACCTCGCCGGATATCAGATCGAGAGCCGCACGCTCGAAGACGGAACCGTCGTTTACGAAGTGCCCGAGTCGAAGCTCCCGATGCTGCGGGAAGACGCGCTCTGGGCGACGACTCCACTCGACATCGATACGGTGCGAAAGGTCAGCGTCGAATCGATCTTCAAGGGAAGCCAGCTCGTCACCCCATGAAGCTCGACGGCGGTTGCCGGCGACCGTGATCCGGTCGCCGGTAACTTCCGCTGGTTCCAATGAAGCGGGCACGAATGAGAGTCGCGAGCCTGCGCTGATGAAACATGATCCACTCATACTCGTCTCGGTTGTCTTCCGGCAACGGGGAACTGGCAACTGTCAACTCTCCTTCCGTTAGACTCGCGCGATGAGGAAAACCTTCAGAGTCGGCGATGTCGACGTTCCCCCTTTCCTGTACGGGACCGCCTGGAAGGAAGACGATACGACGCGATGCGTCCTCGATGCGCTCGAGGCCGGATTCCGCGGAATCGATACGGCGAACCAGCGGAAGCACTATCACGAGGCGGGCGTCGGCGAAGTTCTGCAGCAGGTGATGAGCCGGGAAAAGATCGCGCGCAAAGATCTCTTCATCCAGACCAAATTCACCCACGTTTCCGGGCAGGATCATCGGCTGCCGTACGATCCATCGGCGGATCCGGAGACCCAGGTCCGTCAGTCGTGCACGAGCTCGCTCCAGCACCTCGGTGTCGATCGGCTCGACAGCTATCTGATTCACGGTCCCGAGTCTCGGAGCGGGCTGAGCGAGCATGACCGGGAAATCTGGCGGACGATGGAACAGCTTCATCAGGAAGGTGCCATCGGCCTGCTCGGCATCAGCAACGTGACCGCCGGCCAGATCGAAGAGCTCTGCGACATCGCTTCGGTGCCGCCGGCGTTCGTACAGAATCGCTGCTACGCGCAGCTCGGCTGGGACCGAAACGTCCGGCGGGTCTGCAGCGACAGAGGCGTCCTCTATCAGGGTTTCTCACTGCTGACCGCGAATGTCCGGGAGATGCGAACCCCGCTTTTCCAGCAGATCGCGCGAGGTCACGGAAAGACGGAGGCGCAGATCGTATTCCGGTTCGCACACCAGCTCGGAATGATCTGTCTGACCGGAACCACCGACCCGGCGCACATGCGGGAGGACCTCGACATCTTCGACTTCGAGCTCTTCGCTGACGAGATGGAGACGATCGAGCGCGTCGGCGAGCCCTGAGACCGGATCAGACGTCGAGCCGGCGCAGGTCTTCCCGGTCGAGCTCGATCGAGGCGGCCCGGACGTTCTCCTTCAGGTGCTTGACGCGGGACGTACCGGGAATCGGGAGCATGATCGGCGACGATGCGAGGAGCCACGCGAGCGCGATCTGCATCGGTGTCGCGTCGTGTTTTTTCGCGACGTCGTCGAGACCATCCGACTCGAGCTTGCCGGCGCCGAGCGGATTCCACGGAATGAACCCGATCTGTTTCTCTTCGCAATAGTCGATTACCTCGTCCCACTGCCGTTCCTTCAGGTGATACTTGTTCTGCACGGTCACCACAGGGAAGTGCTTTTCCGCTCGCCTGATCTCGTCGACGCTCACCTCGGAGAGCCCGATGTGGCGGATTTTCCCTTCGTCGCGGAGCGCAACGAGCGTCTCGAACTGATCCTTTTCGGGAACCTTCGGGTCGATGCGGTGGAGCTGGTAGAGATCGATCCTGTCGAGCTTCAGCCTTCGGAGGCTCCCCTCGCAGGTCTTCCGGAGGTGTTCCGGGCGTCCGTCGGGCTCCCACTGTCCCGGCCCCGGGCGAACGAGTCCCCCCTTGGTGGCGATCACCAAATCGTCCGGGTAGGGGTGAAGCGCCTTCGCGATCGTCTCCTCGTTGACGTGAGGGCCGTAGGCGTCCGCGGTGTCGATGAAGTCGATCCCGAGATCGATCGCGCGCCTGAGGACTTTCTCCGCTTCGTTCGGATCCGATGGTGGTCCCCAGATCCCTTCGCCGGTGAGTCTCATCGCTCCGAATCCGAGCCGGTGAATCTCGAGATCATCTCCGATCGTGAATGTGCCGCTCGCTTCTACGCTCAGATCTTTTTCCATCGGTTCAAGCATATGGGGCTGAAGGTGAAGAGTGAAGTAGTTGAAGAGTGAAGAGTGAAGAGGGAAGAGGGAAGAGGGAAGAGGGAAGAGGGAGAAACGCCTTCGTCGCTGCTCCCGGATGACGAGGCATACGATTCTGCGAGATCGAACACTCGTCATCCTGAACCGCCGAAGGACGGCGAAGGATCTTCTATGAGTAGGCCATGTCAAGCCCCCCGGGTTTTGTCTTTGTTTTTTTGTCAGCTCAACGAGCCGTCTCGGCTTCTTCTATACGCACTCGAGGTGCAGAGGGAGATCCTGAATG
>JAHWKK010000049.1 GCA_019347945.1 Acidobacteriota bacterium
ACTGTCCTTTACGGCCACGCTTCGCGCCTTTTTATATATTTTTTACTGCCCTGGGGGGCCGTTGGTTTTGTATTTTCATACTTATGAACCTCCCTATATTTTGTTGGAGTCCCACCCCCCTGCTCCGTTTGTCTTGCTTTGAGAGTCCCACGCCGCGAGGTCCCTCGCTTGCCCGCCCCGACCGCCCGCTCGGGATGACGTCGGTTTGAGTATGGGGTGCGGAGTTTTGCGGGCTCCGGTTTTCATTCCCGATTCATCGGCGCAACGCGCCGGTCAATTGCTCAGGATGATGAGGCGATGGTTTCGCGAGAGGAAACATTCGTCCGTGATCGTCGCTTCGCGCAACATTCGTCATTCTGAGCCCGGCGGAGCGCGGGCGGAGAATCTGGGGGAGGGATCGTGAGTCACCGTGGCCGCTCACTGTCACTCTCTTTCACGAGCCTGCCGTCCGGATCCTTCGCCGTCCTGCGGCGACTCAGCATGACGAGGGGAAATGCTCACTTCTTTTCTTCCGGTGGTTTTCTCCGCCGCGGGCGCTTGCGGAAGGGAGCGTCCGGAACATCGGGATCCGCGGCGGACTCGATCGACTCCGCGATCGGTTTCGGCACCCGGCTCTCCCCGGAGTATCGGTTCTCCATCTCGACGCCGCCTGTAAATGACCATTCATGCTCCGGGCGGTACACTCCAGCATCTGAAAAGCGCGAACCGACGACGAAACGGATCACACCACGCCGGTAGTCATAGGCGCGCCCATTCCGGGAGTGTGCCGCGGCGTCGATCCGGTAACGCCCGGCGACGAGCGACAGCGAGGGCATCGTGAACCGGATTTGTCCGCGACCGGCGACGCGCGTCGAGAGCCACCCTTCGATCTCGGAGTTCGTGCCGTAGACGCAGGTTCCGTCGACGTGGAAGATCCCGATCCCGAAGACGCAGTCCTCGATGGCCTCGCGTGCCTCGATGTCGATCTCGATGGTGACGGGGGTCGGTCCTCCGAGGGCGACGAGCTGGCGGCCACGATCATCGACGAGCGAGACGCGGCGAAGGACAACCTCACCCGAACCCCATCGTTCCTCCTCGGTCAGCTCCTCGCTCGGTTCCTCTTCCTTCTCCTTCTCCTCGGAATCGGCGGGCTCGCCACCGGCGACGTGCTGGAGATAGTCGTCGACGACCCGGATCGGATCGCCGATTCGCGCGACGCGGCCGTGCTCGAGCCAGATCGCGCGATCGCAGAGCTTGCGGACGAGATCGAGCTGGTGGGTGACGAAGAGCATGGTGACGCCCTGACGGTGCATCTCCTGGAGCCGGGCGACGCACTTCTGGGAGAAATCTTCGTCGCCGACCGAGAGAACCTCGTCGACGAGCAGAATGTCGGGATCGACGTGAATTGCGACGGAGAAGCCGAGCCGGACGTACATGCCGGACGAATAGGTTCGAACCGGCTGGTCCAGGTACTCTCCGATTCCGGCGAACTCGACGATACGGTCGAACCGGTCGTCGATCTCCTTTCTCGAAAGACCGAGCATGATGCCGTTGATGTAGACATTCTCGCGGCCGCTGATCTCGGGATGGAACCCGGCGCCGAGCTCGATCAATGCGGAGACGCGGCCATCGACGACGATCTCGCCACGCGTCGGTTTGATGATCCCGGAGATCAGTTTCAGAAGGGTCGATTTTCCGGAGCCGTTCGGGCCGATGACGCCGAATGCCTCGCCCCGCTCGACGGAGAAATCGACGTCGGTGAGTGCGGCTCTCGACGTGGATGGCGTGAGCGACAGCTCACGGCCCAGAAGGGCGCTCTTGAGGGTGGCGAGCTGTGAGCGACGACCGTAGAGTCGATAGCGCTTCGAGACGTCGCGGACGTCGATGGCGGGTGACGAGCTCACACGGCCTCCGCGAGCGTGTCTCTCAGCCGGTCGAAGACGATCAATCCGATCGTGATCGAAGCGAGCGCGTAGAAGACCATCAGGACCCAGTCGGATGTCGGGGGGAATCTCGAGAAAAAGAAGATGTCCTGGAAAGCGAGGACGAACGGCGTCACCGGGTTGATTCGAAGGATCCTCGCAATGATGGGGGTGATGAATTCGGCCTCCAGCGAGTAGAGAATCGGCGTGAGGAAGAAACCGAGGTTGAGAAGGTTCGCGACGATGTCGCGCAGATCCCGAAACAGGACGGCGATGGCCGAGCAGGCCAGGCTGACACCGGCGACGAAAATCGCGAGCAGAAGGATGATCAGCGGAAGCGCGGTGAGGGAAACGCCGATGGGGGTTCCGACGGTCAGGCGCGCGATCACGAGCGCACCGAAGAGAATCGGAAGCGCGAGAATCAGATGAACGAGGTGTGCAGTGATGACCACGAGCGGAAGAATCTCACCCGGAAATGTGACCTTCTTGATGAGCGCGCTGTTTGCGCTGATCGCCGTGGTCGACTCGAGCACCGCTCCGCTGAAATACGTCCACGGAAGAATGCCCGCGAAGAGGAACAAAGCGTAAGGGTGGATGTCGAAGCGGCGAAAGAACGTCGTGAAGACGAATGTGTAGACCGCGAGCATGAGCAGCGGATTGGCGAGCGACCAGAAGTAACCGAGAATCGATCCGCGGTATCGCGCCTTCAGGTCACGGGAAGTCAGAGCCACGAGAAGGGCGCGGGCCCTGAAAATCTGCATGACCGGCGGAGTATGGCGGCGCCGGATGCGCGTCCCCCCCTCCTGCTTCTGCGCAGCGGGGCTCGAATCCGGCTGCGGCTTGCTCATCAGTCGACGCTTGTGACGATCAGCATGAGGGTGGTCGCTCCCACGCGAAATTCGGACTGGTTGTAGATCTCGACCTCTCCTTCGATCTTCTGCCCTTCGATCCACGTGCCGTTGCGAGAGTCGAGGTCGCGGAGAAAGTAGTGGCCGTCGCGGACCGAGAGCTCGGCATGCTGGCGCGACGACTCCTGGTCGGGAAGGACGATGTCGGCGTCGGCTCGCCCGATCGTCACGACCGGCCGTTCGATCCGGAAGACCTGCGCAGCCCCCGGACCCTCGGTGATCGCCAGCGAAAGCCGGACGTTGTCCGGCATTTTCGGATCGCTCATCGCGACGCGGGCGTTGGTTTCTTCGGTCGTGCTCGCCGCCTCCCGGCGGCCTCTCCGGACGAAAGTTTCGTCATGCGTGTCGGCGGCGGGGGATGGGGCGGAGCTGCCAGTCAGCTTCGGGTTGTGGATCTCGAAGACCTCCTTGCACTTGGCGCATCGAATCTTCTTCGAAGGCTGGTCTCCGAACTTACTCTCGTCGTAGTTGTATCTTGTGGCGCAGTGCGCACACTCGATGATCACAGGGCCCCCATCCGCAAGGCGTACGGATCGCGACGATAGCAAAGGACCCGCGAGCCCGGCAAGCGGGGAGGCAGGAGACAGGGTCAGGAGACAGGATTCAGGATACAGGATTCAGGAGACAGGATTCAGAAGACAGGATTCAGGATCCAGGAGCCAGGAGCCAGGGAGAAGAAGCAGGATACAGGAGACAGGATTCCAGAGCCGGTTGCCGGTTGCCGGAGTTGAAGAGTGAAGAGTGAAGAGTGAAAGAAGGGACGCCGCGAACGTACCTCTCCTTACTCTCTCACCCTTTATTCACGAGTCTGCCGCCGGTCCTTCGTCGTTTCGCTATCCTGAAACCTGTCTCCTGAATCCTGAATCCTGATCCTGGCTCCTAATCCCTGCGTTTCGGTGGCTCCATGTTGTAGAAGAAGCTGACCGTGACCCTTTCGGTGGCTCCCGGAAAATCCCCGGGGAGTGGAGGCAAAGCCGAGGAGAGCTCGATCGCCTTACGGGCGGCGAAATCGTAGGGGGGTGACCCGCTGGGCCGGAGCATCTCGATATTTGTGATCTCGCCGTCGCGCTGAATGGTGAATCGGTAGACGACGTTGCCCTGGATTCCGAGGCGGATCAGATCGGGCATGTTCCGATACCAGTAGTGGCGGATCCGCCGGATCATCTCCACCGAATAATCACCCCATGGGTACCACTGCGTCTCGAACGAGACCGGACCGCTGACGGCAAAGCCCTCGTCTCCGCCGAATGCGCCCGGGGATCCGGCGCCCACATCGCCGGGAGGCGTAACGGCCTGAATCGCGCGATTCCAGTCGACCAGCGGTGCCGTGGTCGAGGGTTGCGACACCGATTCCGGCTGAGCCTCTTCCCGCTCGGGCGGGCCGGGCATTGATCCGGGAAGGCCAGGTGGGGCGAGCCCCGCTCCCGGTCCGGGATTGTTCGAAGGCTCGGCACCCTGTGGATCGGGGGTGCTCGCGATGCGGTTGGCGTCGGACAGCGGCGCCGTCGAATCCGGCTGTTCGCGAACCTCCGGTCCGGGCGCATCCGTGACGGGAAGCGACTCGGTCTGGCTGGGCGAAACCGGTGTGGCCTGTCTGACCAGATCGACGTACTCGATCGTCTGCTGATCCTCGGGGGATGACTGAGCGCGGAACGCGATCAGAAGGATGACGATCGCTGCGTGGACGAGCAGCGAGATCAGGACCCCCGATGGCGGAGAGCCCCGTTCTTCGATCAGTCCCAGTCGTTCGGCTGCCACCTCGCCCGCTACAACGTCGGTACGAGGTGTTTCTTCCCCACCGCGAGAGTCGCCACAGTTGTTGACTGATATGCTACCCGGCGCTTCCGGAGGAGCGTTTGATGACGGACAAAACCGCAAGCGACCACGAAACCCAGATGACCGAGTTCGATCGCGCGGCCGGTCTGCTGGGTCTGGATCCGGAGATGCAGACGATTCTCCGCACGCCGTTTCGCGAGGTTCAGGTTTCGCTGCCGCTCCGCCGCGACGACGGGAGCCTGTCGGTTTTCATCGGCTATCGCGTGCAGCACAACGGATCCCGCGGACCGACCAAAGGTGGAATCCGATATCACCCCGAGGTCGATCTGCTCGAGGTTCGGGCGCTGGCGGCGCTGATGACGTGGAAGACGGCGCTGATGAACATCCCTTACGGAGGCGCGAAAGGGGGAGTCAACGTCAAGGCGTGGGAGTTGAGCGAGGATGAGCTCGAGCGCCTGACCAGGACCTTCACCACCCGCATCGCTCTCCTTCTCGGAGTCAACCGGGACATCCCGGCGCCCGACATGTACACGAACTCGCAGACGATGGCCTGGATGATGGACGAGTACGGCCGGAAATTCGGATACACCCCCGGAATCGTGACCGGAAAGCCGGTGGGGCTCGGAGGATCGCTCGGACGAGAAGCGGCGACGGGTCGGGGAACGGTGATCATCACCGGGCTGGTCTCGGAAGAGTTCGGCCTCGATCTGAAGGGGTCGAACGTCGTGATTCAGGGCTTTGGAAACGTCGGGTCGTGGGCGGCGCGGCTCTTCTGCGAGGCAGGAGCGCGGGTCACCGCGGTGAGCGACGTTCATGGCGGGATCCACGACCCGTCGGGGCTCGACATCGACGCGGTCGTGAAATTCGTGAAGGAGAAGAAAAGCCTCGAGGGCTTTCCGGGCGCGAAGCCGCTGAGCAATGATGAGATCCTGACGATGGAATGCGATTTCCTCGTCCCGGCGGCGATCGGTGGAGTCATCAATGAAAAGAACGCCGACGCGATTCGTGCGAAGTTCGTGATCGAGGCCGCGAACGCCCCGACGACCCCGGAGGCATCGCATCGCCTCGAGGAGAGGGGCATCCGAGTCGTTCCCGACATTCTCGTCAATGCCGGCGGTGTGACCGTTTCCTACTTCGAGTGGGTTCAGAATCTCCAGCAGTTCTACTGGTCGGAACAGCGCGTCGAGGACGAGCTCTCCAGGATCATGAAGAACGCATATACGGAAGTGGCGCATCTTCGAGCCGAGCGGGGCGTCACCTTCAGGGACGCTTCGTTCATGCTCGCGATCGACCGGGTGGCGCGCGCCGAGCGGCTGCGAGGCTCGTGATCTATGGGGAGACGGGGTCGGGTCGTATGGGGAGACGGGGTCGGGTCTGAACTTGGAACTTAACTCGAGCAAGCTCTAGAGCTTTGCGAATTCAATCAAGTTAAGTTCCAAGTTC